>JAQWOA010000021.1 GCA_029246105.1 Woeseiaceae bacterium
GTAGAGCATCGCCCTTACAAGGCGAGGGTCGGGGGTTCAATCCCCTCAGCACCCACCAAAATTTGGAGCGGTAGTTCAGTTGGTTAGAATACCGGCCTGTCACGCCGGGGGTCGCGGGTTCGAGTCCCGTCCGCTCCGCCAAATTATAGTTCAAGTACTCCTCAAGCGGGGGACAGGGATTTTTTTAGAATTTTAGAGCCTCTAAATAAGACACACTTATTATGTTACAAAGTATTCGCGATAAATTAACCGGTAAGATTGCCCTGATTATTCTCGGAGCTATTGCCTTGTCATTTGTATTTGTTGGCGGTGCTAGTTTCACGACAGTAGGTTCTAATTACGTTGCAAGAATCGATGGCGTCGATATTGGTATCAATCAATTCGAAGCGGCTTATCGAGATCAATTGCAATCGAATCCGCAGTTTGCGGCATTGCCCCCTGATTACCGCAAACAATTGAGAAGTAATATTCTTGAACAATTAATACAGCAACAAGTTATCGATAATTACCTTGAAAGAGTGGGTTTTAAAATCACTGATAAGCAGCTCATTGAGACCGTACAAAAATTTCCTGAGTTTCATAGCGACGGTCGATTTGATAAGGCAAAGTATTTGTTATATTTGGAAGGCGCAGCAATGACGCCAGCTAGATTTGAGGTTTCAATAAGAGACAATCTTCGCAGGTCACAATTGCAGCGCGCTATTCGTGGATCGTCTGTAGTTGCTCCATCGACATATCGGCGTTATCTGAACCTCGCGTTTGAGAATCGTGTTATTACAACGGCTACGATCTTACCTGATTCAGTCGTCAGTAAGATCAATATCACTGAGGAATTGATTGCTGACTACTATGAAGAAAATAAAACAGCATATTTTCTGCCTGAAGCTGTAGATTTTGAATATATAGAAATCCATCGGGATGCTATTGCAGCTGATGTCAATGTTACAGAAGAGCAATTGACAGAATATTATGAGATTAATAAAGATCGTTTTTTGCAAGATGAGCAGCGACGATCGCGCCATATTTTAATATTGTTTGACGACGATGAGTCAGAAGCTGAGACTATTGCCAATGAAATACTGAATCGTATTCGCTCTGGAGAGTCATTTGCTGCATTGGCTGCAAAGCACTCCAAAGACAGTGCGACTTCTGTTAATGGTGGTGATCTCGGCGCATTAACGCTTATGCAGTTACCTGAAGCGCTGGGCGGTGCTGTGTTCTCTATGCAGATAGGTGAGACTAGGGGACTAATTAAAGGCGATTTCGGCTTTCATATTGTACGTCTCGATGAGATTTTAGAATCTGGACCATTGCCATATGAGCAGTTACGGGCCTCGTTGTTGAGTGAATTACAAGAAGAGCAGGGTGAGGGCTTGTACCTCGAGTTAAAAAGAAAGGTGACTGACAAGTTGTTTGACGCGACGAATATTCAACAATTGGCTGATGTATTTGGCGGCTCAGTAAATAAAGTGACTGACTTTAAGCGCAATAGCACTCAACCTTTCGGTGGTAATCAATTGGCAGTCGATGCGATTTTCGACCCGAAGTTACTGGAAAGTCAGACGCAGTCCGGTATCGCGCAATTATCTGACGTCATA
The DNA here is from genome assembly GCA_029246105.1 of Woeseiaceae bacterium. Lineage (GTDB taxonomy): Bacteria > Pseudomonadota > Gammaproteobacteria > Steroidobacterales > Woeseiaceae > UBA1847. The sequence continues at coordinate 1,599 of JAQWOA010000021.1, forward strand.
GAGCTCGACATTGATCGGACCATCATCATTTCTGTATCAAAGCACAAGAAAGCGAGTCGCGATAAATTAGAAAATGTGCGCGATCAGATTATTGAGTCATTAACTATCGAGCAATCTGATTCCTTGATGGCTGCAAGCGCACAAAGAATTTTAGATGTTATAAAAGATGGCGAAGAGTTCACAGCTGCGGCTGCATCTGCTGGTGCAGCGGTAGAGGCGTCCTGGAAACTCGCCCGCAGTGCTAAGGATGTTGATCAGCGTCTTTCCGCAGTTATTTTCACAGCAGGGAAACCAACAGACGACAACCCTACACTTGGTAGTACTCGAAACAGCGTTGGCGGCTATACGATTTATAATATCGAGGCAGTTAATCCAGGCAAGCCCGAATCAATTCCGTTAGGGGATCGTGATAAAGGTAGGCTCGAACTTGTAGATCAAACCGGTATTGATGAATTTATCGCCTTCGCTCAGGCATTACGCGAGAAAGCTGAAGTGATCGTCAATGAGGACGTGCTAGCCGCACAAGGCTTGTTCCAGTAAGCTAATTTGGACAAAACATCATCGCGGTAGAAACGCCGTTCGAGGGGGGGTGAAGACATGCGTAAGCTTGCTCTGCATTGGCAGATCCTGATCGCTATTGCCATGGCTTTTATCGCGGGACTCTGGATCTTCAATATCAAAGAAACGACCGGTAATCAGCCAGATGTATTTGGCGTTGAGTTTATTGTGATTTTTGACTATATCGGTACGTTATTCCTAAACGCGTTAAAGATGATCATAGTTCCTTTGATCACCTCTTCAATAATCGTAGGCGTTGCCGGCATCGGCTCCGGTGAAAACTTAGGAAAGTTGGGCGGCAGAACTTTGTTATTTTATGCTACTACTACTCTGGCGGCGATCCTGATAGGTTTGTTCGTGATTAATACATTTAGCCCCGGCTACATCGATGGAAAGCCAGCAAAAGATGCATTGTCACTAACAGCCTCTGTTGATGAAGTTGTTGCGAAAGTAGGCGGTAAGGGTGCAAGTGATGTTGCTGAAATCTTCGTCCGCATGATCCCAACAAATATTGTGAAGGCAGCCGCCGAAGGTCAAATGCTCGGTTTAATTTTCTTTGCAATTTTGTTTGGTTATTTCATGACGCATCTATCTCATGATTTCGCAGAGCCTTTATTTAAGTTTTGGAATGGTATTTTTCACGTCATGATGAAGATGACTGAGTTCATTATGAAGTTTGCTCCGATCGGCGTATTCGGGCTCGTTGGTGCAGTCATTGCGGACGCAGGCCTGAAAGCGACTGGGCCATTAGCTATGTTTGCAATTGCAGTCCTATTTGCTCTGGGCTTGCATGCATTTGGTACACTCATGTTATTGCTACGATTCGTTGGTCGGGTAGACCCACTCAAGACTCTAGTGGGCGCGTCTCAAGCTATGCTTACTGCTTTTTCGACAGCATCATCGTCAGCCACTCTGCCAATTACAATGGAAAGCGTGAAAGGTGATATCGGTGCTTCGAATAAAGTATCGAGTTTTGTTTTGCCACTGGGTGCGACAGTCAATATGAATGGGACTGCATTATACGAATGTGCGGCAGCATTATTTCTTGCCCAAGCTTATGGACTTGACCTCACGTTTGGAGTGCAATTCACTATCGTTGTGATTGCATTAATGACATCAATCGGTGTTGCGGGAGTTCCATCTGCCTCACTAGTTGCAATTGCTATCATTCTGACTGCGATCGGTATTCCATTGGAAGCGATTGGTGTTTTGATGGTATTTGATCGGATTCTTGACATGTTTCGCACTAGCATTAATGTTTGGGGAGACTGCTGTTGTGCAACTATTGTTGCACGGCTTGAGGGTGAAGAAACTAAGGTCGCATTGCAGAAATAGTCCTAAGATAAAGTAGTAAACTTGAGGATTACAAGCAGACTAGGGATTTTTAGTCTTCATCAAAAACCATGCCCATGATGTTAGCGCCGGCGTCGACAAAAGTTGTTTCGCCGGTAATGCCACTTGCTAAATCTGAACAAAGGAATGCTGCGGTATTTCCGATCTCTTCAATCGTTACCGTGCGGCGCAATGGAGAGGCTTTCTCTGCGTAATTTAGCATTTTCCTGAATCCACTGATACCAGCTGCTGCCAATGTCTTCACAGCGCCTGCTGAAATAGCGTTGACTCGGATGCTTTTGGGGCCGAGATCGGCAGCAAGGAAACGCACACAAGACTCGAGACTTGCTTTGGCAAGCCCCATTACATTGTAATTTGGTACAACCTGTAACGCAGCATTGTAAGTCAAAGTTAATATTGACCCATTTCGACCTTCCATCATCGGCAAACCAGCCTTGGCCAGCGCGGCTAGGCTATAAGCCGAGATGTCATGCGAGATGGCAAATCCCTCACGAGTAATTGATTCAACAAAACCACCAGCAAGTTGTTCACGTGGCGCAAATCCAACTGAATGCACGATAATATCTAAACCATCCCAAGATTTACCGAGATTCTCAAATACTGCGCCGATTTCATCATCAGATGTGACATCACAAGGAAATAATAGATCGGTATTTTGACCTAATCGTTCCGAGAGCTTTCCAACTCGATTCTGAAGTTTCTCGTTCTGATACGTAAAAGCTATTTCGCAACCTTCACGAGCAAACACCTCTGCAATACCTGCAGCTATAGAGCGCTCACTTGCCACACCAACAATTAGCGCTTTTTTTCCGGTCATGAAGCCCATATTTTTAATCTCATGAAATTGAAGAGGCTATTCTACCTGAATTAGGGCTAACCAGAAAAACGACATTCAAATACAAGCCCTAGAAAATAATTTAACTGGATTGAGCTACTACATCTACATACATGATCAGTTTCTGACCTGGCTGCAGAAATTTATTCTTGTCTATCTTATTCCACTGAGCAATCTGATTAATACCAACCTTGAATTTTCGAGCAATTAGATATAACGAGTCGCCACTTCGAACAGTGTACTGAAGTTTACGAATAGTCTTACCTGGGGCTTGAATAGGCGATATTTGTGGCGCCATTATTCCACTGGTCCAGATAATGAGTTTTTTGCCAACCACCAATGTATCTTGAGGTGCCATAGCATTCCAAGCGGATAATTGCCGGATTGTTACGTTATATCTCTTACTAATTATCCAGAAGGACTCACCGTTTTTTACGATATGCTCGACCTTATGGCCAGACCGTATACGATTTTGTGTTTTTGCTAGTCGTGCGTCGGCACTTTTACTGTAAGCGCTAAGTGGTTTAGTGGCGACTGGAATTACTAGGTAATGGCCCGCACGAATTGTATTATTTTTGAGGTTATTAGCGGAGCGTATCGTTGAAACTGTCGTGTTATATCTTTCTGCGATTTGAGAGATTGCTTCACCAGTTTTAATTTTGTGCCGCTGCCAACGGACGCGCTCAGATTTGGGTACTTCATTAAGTGCAGCAATAAATTCTTCTGCGACATCGATTGGTATAATCAAACTATGTGGCCCGGAAGGGTCAGTTGACCAGCGGTTATAGCCTGGGTTGTATTGATAGACAGTATCAACATCAACACCAGCTAGCTCGGCGGCAAGAGCAAGGTCTAGTTGGCTGCCAATTTCGACGACTTTGAATTGTGGCGCGTTACTTACGACCGGTAAGCTTAGATTATATTTCGTAGGATCAGTGATGATTTCGACTAATGCCAATAATTTTGGAACATACATACTTGTTTCTTTGTGCAGCTCCAAATTCCAGAAGTCGATTGGTTTATTTTCCCTAGCATTTTTTCGAATGGCGCGGCGAACATTGCCTTCGCCGGAATTGTATGATGCGATTGCATTTAACCAGTCGCCGTCATTGAATTTGTATAGGTACTCGAGGTAGTCAAGTGCGGCGCGTGTCGAATCGATAACATCACGACGACCGTCGTACCACCAGTTTTGTTTTATACCGAAGTGTTTCGCTGTGCCAGGAATCATTTGCCAGAGACCTGCAGCGCGACCATGGGAATAAGCAAATGGATCATAGGCGCTCTCGACAATGGGCAGAAGGGCGAGCTCGAGAGGCATATCACGACTCTCGAGCTCAGCAACTATATAAGGCAGATAGCGTTGCGCGCGAGTGAGAACACGCGTCATGTAGCCTGGGTGGCTAGCAAACCACTTTTTCTCAGCTTCTGTTCGACGGTTATCGACATACACTAACTTGAAACCATGACGTAATTTAACAAGTAAGTCTTTTGAGTCGATCTTACTAGACTCGATCGCAACATCGGGGGCTGGTGATTTTAATATCGAAAATGGTAGAGCATCTTTATTCTGGACACCTTCTGCATTAGCGCTCATTGAGAGCGCAGCTTGATTGCTGAATAGCAAAAAGGTGACTCCGAGGGCGCCATAGATGCTTAATTTCTGCGATAATTGCCTGAGAATCGATGACATCAATTTATTCATTGAGCCATCCTACTGAGGCAGAAAAGTTGTGCAAGTAGATCATTCAAAAATTATTCAAGATTGGCTAGAGACAAAACTTGGAGCAGCACTTTTGCAGCAAGAATGTCGGATTGTCGAAGAAATTCTAGACGGTGCTTTTGGTGAACAATTTTTACAACTTGGTCTCTGGGGCGATAACCGTACATTCGCTCGATTTACAAGGACTCAGCACTGCTCGATCATATCTAAGCCTAGCACTATTCAGCCCTACTCCAGTAAGCCTTGCGTGATCGGCCATCTGCATCAGTTGCCTATCGAAAGTGACTCTATTGATGTCATTCTTTTGCCGCATAGTCTTGACTACAGCGACCGTCCGCATGCGATTCTTCGTGAAGTGGATCGCGTATTGCGCCGTGACGGACGAGTGATTATTCTTGGCTTTAAGCTTGGTGGCCTTTGGGGATTACGTCGATTAATTCCAGGCGCCGGCATACCTCCAGGTGCGAACTATTTAATTTCGGAGAGGCGCATGAAAGACTGGTTACAGTTACTGGATATGCGTATCGACCGTTCTTTACGTTATTTTTTCCGCTTGCCGCTACTAATTAATAAGGCGTATGGAAAAAATAAATGGGAGCTGCGAGGCCAGACATGGTGGCCGGAACTTTCAGCTTGTTATATGCTTTCAGCACAAAAAAGGGTTAGTACATTGACACATGTCCGGTCACTATGGCGACGAAAACCCCAGGTTGTTGCTGGCCTGGCTGGATCACAGACACGAGTATCCCGCATTCATTTTCAGGAAAGTAAAATTGATCCAGTTAATTGAAATTTATACTGATGGCGCTTGTAGAGGGAATCCTGGTCCTGGTGGTTGGGGTGTATTTCTCATCAGCGGCAAGCATGAAAAGATGATGCATGGCGGAGAAGCTGACACCACGAACAATCGCATGGAATTGACAGCTGCGATAAAGGCCTTAAACGTACTAAAAGAAGATAGCAATGTGGTTCTATACACCGATTCCAAGTATGTCATGTCTGGCATAAATGAGTGGATGCCAAACTGGAAAAAGCGTGGGTGGAAAACAGCGGCAAAAAAGCCCGTAAAAAATCAAGATCTCTGGCAAAAGCTTGATGAGGCGATAGGCCGTCATGAGATCGATTGGCGTTGGGTTAAAGGCCATTCGGGTAACTATGGTAATCAAATGGCTGACGATCTAGCCAATAAGGGTATAGATGAACTATGAGGCAGGTTGTACTTGACACAGAAACCACAGGACTTTCGACGGCAAAGGGCCACCGAGTAATTGAGATTGGTTGCGTAGAGATTGTCGATCGCCGTCTTACAGGTCAAGAATTCCATAGTTTTTTGAATCCTGATCGTGATATCGATGAAGGTGCCGAGCGCGTGCATGGCATCAGTCGGTCAGCCCTCGAAGGTAGCCCAAGATTTCCTGAGATTGTCGATGAATTTCTTAAATTCTTAAATGGTAGTGAACTCATTATTCATAATGCAGGTTTTGACGTTGGATTTCTCGATAATGAATTGAAGCTGATGGAATATCCACAGCCCGATATAGCATCTCATGCGATGGTTTTAGACTCTTTATCCCTTGCTCGTGAGATGCACCCAGGTCAGCGCAATAGCTTGGATGCGCTGTGCAAGCGTTATGGTGTGGATGCTACAAAACGTGATGTCCATGGTGCATTAATTGATGCTGAGCTCTTGGCATATGTTTATTTAGCTATGACAGGCGGCCAGGCGACTTTATCGCTGGATGAAGATAAGGAAAGTAAGTTTGGCGTAGATAAAGAAGTCATAGTCCGTTCAAGTCGTAACGATCTGAATTTGATCGTAATCAAGGCAAGTAAAGAAGAGGAGGAGGCCCATGAGGCTATTCTTGATAAAATTAAAAATAGTGGTTCTTGTCTTTTCAGGAATAAAAAAACTAAGGTATAATCTTTAGTAAAAAAAATAACAATCTTATTAAGTCTGTTATTTATAATTTCAACACTAATTCTATACTTCAAAAAAATTAAGAGAATTTAATAATGGAACAACTAATTTGGAACAATGACATGTTGGCGTCAGGAATCATTCTTGCCGTCACTTTTGCTATGATTTTTACAGAACAACTTCATGGTATTGAGCGCTCAAAGGTGGCTCTTTGTGGTGCTTTAGGGATGATCATTGTAGGTCAAATCTTTGGATTTTATGACCCAGAGGCCGCTATTGACGCAATTGATTGGAATGTAATTTTCTTGCTAGCCGGTATGATGACAATTGTTTCTGTAATGATTCCTACTGGCGGTTTTGATTGGATGGCATACAAGATTGCAGCCTTAAGTAAGGGTAGGCAATTCTTTATGCTGGTCTTATTAGGAACCTCAATTACAGTTTTGTCACTCCTCTTAGATAATGTAACTACAGTCGTTATTTTTGGGCCTTTGATTATACTTATTGCTAAAGCTCAAAAAATTTCGCCGGTACCTTATTTATTAGGTGCAGCTTTGCTTGCAGACACTGGGGGTATTGCCACACTGGTGGGAGATCCGCCAAATATAATGATTGGATCTGCTGCAGAGATATCGTTCAACAATTTCGCCATACATATGTTTCCTATAACGCTGGTTTCATGGTTGGTTGTGTTATTTTTATTAAAGATTTTATTTAAAAAAGAACTTGCGGTTAAGCCAGCTGATGCCAATATGGATGAGGTTAAGGTGGCTGACCCAAGGCTTTGGAAGGCGTCTATTGCAATACTATTGATCATGGTTGGGTTGTTTATGGCACACAACGCCCTGCATTGGGAACCATGGTTTGTTGCTATTCTTGGTATGACAGGGTTACTTATGGTTTCCCGCAGTGTAGAAGTAGACCGTGCTCTGGAGCATGTTGAATTTACGCTTTTAATATTCTTCATGGGCTTATTTATGATTATAGGTGGCGTAGAGCATAGCCAGTTTTTGAAATGGATAGGGATGTTCATAACGCCATTTGTAGAATCTGATTTGCTCCTAGCAACCATACTTCTCATGTGGGTAGGGGCATTTTTGTCAGCTGCAATTGACAACATTCCTTTTACAGCAGCTATGATTCCGATTATTTTGGGTATGGAAGCTCAGGGCATCCCAGTTGCACCCCTTTGGTGGGGTCTAGCTATGGGTGTAGGTTTGGGTGGTAATGGTACTCATATTGGCTCAACTGCAAATGTTTTTATCGTGACTATTTCAGAACGCTTAGCTCGTGAAACGGGAGATAAAAGTTTAGCAATTACTCCAGGACTTTGGTTTAGAAAAGGATTCCCAGTAATGCTAATAACACTTTGTGTCTCCACAGTTCTCTTCTGGGTATTTTTTGATTTTTATGCACAGCCCGTTAATTAGTATTGGTATCTTAATAAGATAATCGGTATGTCAGCTGTGAATGGTAAAAACTAAATGAAGAAAGGTGGTGGGATTCATCAGTAATCTCAACGCAATAAGGCTTTTAGCAAGTGGTGATGAGGTTGTCGATCTTGGCAACCTCAATCATTGCTGTAACGTTATTTTAAAATGTTCGCGATTAGACTCTCTTCAGAAAGTCAGTGTTAAGAATTTCATTGAGTGGTATCTTGTTTTACAAGAGTGAACTCAAAAAAAGCATTTAATATTGGCTAATACCTATACTGCAAGAAAACTTTCCGCACGATACCCAGTCGATCTACCGGCCTGGAAAAAGCTGAGAGAGCATTATCGAGTTGATATGCGTGAATCTGATCTGCGCACTCTTTTTGCGAATTCAAAGAATCGTGAAGAAAAATTCTCGTTGGAAGCAGGTGACCTAACGCTCGACTACTCAAGAAGTCATCTTAAGAAATCAACAAGTAAGATGCTCGCGCAATTAGCCAGACAAGCGGATGTACCAGCCGCTATAGAAGCTATGTTTTCTGGAGAAAAAATTAATAAGACTGAAGATCGTTCGGCCTTACATGTTGCGCTACGAGCTAAAATAGCAGACTCCGTCGCCCACAATACACCAGGCATCATAGATGTCTGGAAAGTATTGACTAAGATGGAGGATTTTGTGAACAACATTCATAGTGGTGTAATCAGAGGTAGCACTGGTAAGAAGTTAAGAGATATTGTGAACATCGGTATCGGTGGATCAGATCTTGGGCCAGTAATGGCGAGTAAGGCGTTACGCTCTTATTGGAAGAAGGGGATGCGCTTTCATAGTGTCTCTAACATAGATGGGACGCAGCTTGAAGATCTTAAGAAAGAGCTTGATATTGAATCAACCATATTCGTGATTTGTTCCAAAACATTTACGACTCAAGAGACTATGACGAATGCAAAAGCCGCTCGGGCCTGGGTGGTCAACTGTATGGATGAAGTTGCAGTGCAGTATCATTTCGTGGCGGTATCAACAAATCAAGAGGGAATGGATGATTTTGGTATACGCACCGATTTTCGATTTGGCCTTTGGGATTGGGTTGGCGGTCGTTATTCTATGTGGTCTGCAGTTGGATTATCATTGGCATTAATCGTTGGTATGGAAGTTTTTAAAGCAATATGCTCGGGGGGCCGTAGAATGGACCAGCATTTTTGCAGTGCAGCGATGGAAGAAAACATGCCTGTTTTGTTAGCGCTAATCGGCATCTGGTATAACAATTTTTTTGGTGCTGAGAGTCAGGTGATCTTACCATACACAAATCGATTGGAGCGCTTTCCGTCTTACTTACAACAATTACAGATGGAGTCGAGCGGTAAGAGTGTGCGAGTTGATGGCAAACCAGTGCGATGTGATACAGGTATGATTATTTGGGGTGAGGCAGGCAATAATGCTCAGCATTCTTTCATGCAGTTACTGCATCAAGGCACTCGATTTATTCCTGTTGATTTCATTTTACCTGCAAGCTCTAGTTTAGCTACTGGGAATTGTCGAGCTCAAGCTGAAGCTCTGATGCATGGAACGACCGATAATAATCTTGAGGCATACTGCATTCATGAAGGCAATCGTCCGAGTAACACAATTCACTTTGATGAGTTGACTCCAGAGGTACTAGGTCAGCTAATTGCTCTTTATGAACATAAAGTTTTCGTGGAAGGCGTCATCTGGGGTATTGATTCGTTTGACCAGTGGGGTGTAGAGCTCGGTAAGAAGCTGGCGCAAGATTACTTAACTTAGGAATATTTTTTTATGCTTGTAAGGTGCGATAGGCTTTGGCTGTTTTGATGAGTTCAACGCTGGTACAATCTTCGTGTCATAGTTGGAAAATATTACTACACTATTATACTGTCACCGACATTATAAAAATCAACTATATATAAATATCACATAAGTAATACAATGAACTTTGAACGATTCTATACGGGGCTTAATCAGGGTCATTTTCAGAGTGAAATAATAAAAACTTCGGCTTCGGATATTACTGGATTCATTTGATGGAAATAATATTGACTTATTTGCGCAGGATTGATTTTTGGTCACGATATGCTCTTGCAGTGATTGCGATTTTCATTATTTTGATGACGAATTCACCTTCTTTTGCTCAAACCCTTCAGATTTCTCCCGTTCAACAACAAATGCTTAATCAATTGCCACCTGCGCAACGGCAACAAGCAATGATTGCGATACAGCAATTAGAGTCGCAACAAATTTCAGAGTCACAGCAGTCAATTAATGAACCGATTCAACAATCAAATTCAATTAGCTCAAATAATATTGATAGCATTCTTATGGCATCGACGGTGGAGGCGACAGCAAGGTCTAAAAGTCGGCTTGTCATCGATTTTACGCCTATCGAATCCTTAACATCTCAACTGTCAAATGAGCTCGCTGAAGATGGGATTTTGCAAAGGCTAATTGGCAGTCATGTTTTTGTACTTAATGATTCCGGCGTGCTGTCCTTGCAGGGTATAGCGATGATTCCACTGCTTGGTCTTTCGGAAAATGACATTAACCTTCGATTGATGGCAGAACCATCCTTATCATTTTTTTCAATTGACGCACGCATTCTGAGTCAAGAGCCGATTGGTGTTGAGGCGCTTCGACCATTTGGTTATGACATTTTTAAACCAAATGTTGCGTCTTTGAGCTCCCCGTCCAGTGGTCCTGTACCACCAGACTATGTATTAGGGCCTGGTGATTTAATACGTGTGCAATTTTTTGGTAGTGTAAATGGCATCTACGAGTATGAAGTTTCTCGTGAAGGCGTCTTGAATCTACCGGAGATTGGACCAGTTACTGTCGCTGGCTTGCCATTTTCAGAATTTCGCACTGACTTGGATAAGCGCGTACAAGAAATGCTAATCGGTACACAAGTAAGTGTAACGATGGGGCAATTGAAAACAATACGTGTATATGTGCTGGGGGATGTTAATCGTCCTGGGTCGGTTGTTGTAAGTGGATTAGAGACTATGACTGGAGCGCTATACCATGGTGGAGGTGTTAGTCCTGTTGGATCACTTCGAAATATTCAGCTTAAGCGAAATGGTAAAGTAGTTTCGTCATTGGATGCGTATGATTTGCTTATCCGAGGCGACACATCTGGTAATAGTCGATTGCAACCTGGTGATGTGATATTTGTGTCACCGATCGGTAAAACTGTATCTATTAGCGGCGCCGTAAACCGTCCAGCTATATATGAAGTCAAGCGGCTGACGACAGCAGAAGATTTAGTCAGTCTTGCCGGTGGGCTTACGCCTGAGGCGTATGTGGAAGGTGCAAGACTACAGAGAATAAATGAGAGTGGTGAACGAACCGTTCTTCCAATCAACTTGAATGATGGGTCCGCAAACAAAATTATAGTTATTGCAGGCGACACATTATTGATCCCTGAAGTTATTTCTGAAATAGATAAAGCAATTGAACTTGCGGGACATGTGCATTGGCCAGGTGATTATCCCTGGCATGCAGGTATGCGTTTGACTGACCTGATTGAGTCAACTGAGATACTTAAAGCTAATGCAGATATCAATTATGTTCTTATTAGTCGCCAAAAAATAAAGGGTGGACCTAAGATAGCTTTATCAGTAGATCTTTCCAAAGCGTTACAAGCTCCCGGTGGCGCTGACGATATAGCGCTTCAAAATGGCGACACTGTCAGTGTATTTGGTCTTTCACTGGGGAGACAACGAACGATTGAGCCGTTAATAGAAGAATTTTCTTTATATTCGACGATAAATTTACCGACCCAGCAAGTACAGGTGTCGGGTAGTGTGCGTTCTCCAGGAATATATCCGCTTGAACCTGAGATGCGAGTCAGCGATCTTATTCGTGCTGGTGGCAACCTTGCTGAAGATGCTTTCTTAATGCGGGCAGAGCTAATGCGTTATTCAATTAAGTCGAATGGTGTTCGATCTACTAGTCTTATCAATATAGATTTGAAGGCAGTCCTTCGCGGTGATGATATTGCCGATATTACTCTCAACGCATATGATTATTTGATTATTAAACGCGTTCCTGAATGGGACTCTGTATGGTCTATTGTTCTTGAAGGTGAATTCGTTCATCCGGGCTCCTATCAAGTTCATCGTGGTGAGAGTTTGGGTGATGTTATTAGGCGTGCTGGTGGTTTTACATCGCACGCATTTCCCGATGGCGCAGTTTTTTTGAGGGATTCGCTAAGAGAAAAGGAAGAAGAACAAATTCAAATCCTTAGACGTCGCATGGAAAGCGATATTAATAGCATCTCATCACAGTCAGGAAATATAGGTAGTGGTGATTCACTTCGAATGAGTGAGACGCTTCTGGATCAGCTAAATGAAACGGAGGCAGTAGGTCGTCTCGTTATTGACCTTGAAAAAGACTTCTCTCGTTCGGTGGGGAGTCTTGAAGTTCGAAATAATGATCGCTTGATAGTACCGATGAAATCACAGATTGTTACTGTCATTGGCGAGACTCAGCAGAATGTCTCACATTTGTATCAATCTAATTTGTCACGAAATGAATATATAGATCTTAGCGGTGGTTTGACGCGCAGAGCGGACAAGAAGTTGATTTATATAGTTCGCGCAAATGGTGAGGTTGTTACTAAAAAACGAAGAATGTTTGCAAAGCGTAAATCCATGAAGATTTTACCTGGCGACACGATCGTTGTGCCACTAAAAGTGAATCCAATAGAACCAATATCGTTATGGACAAGTGTTACTCAAATGTTATATCAAAGTTCGATAGCAGTTGCGGCTGTTAAGACGCTAAACAATTAATAGTAATGAATGAATCAAGGCAAAAAAAATCAACTACATTTTCGGATGATGAGATTGATCTTCGGGAATTATTTAAAGTTTTATGGGCGGGAAAGTGGCTGATTGTCAGTATCAGTTCCGTAGCAGCGATAATGACCGTTGCCGTCGCATTGATGTTGCCCAATATGTACAAAGCTGAGGTTTTGTTGGCACCCAACAATCAGCAAGGTAATAGTGGATTATCTGCATTAGCGACCCAATATGGGGATCTGGCGAGCTTTGCTGGTATTAATCTTGATAGTGGCTCTATTGATAAAACGTCACTCGGACTTGAGGTTTTGAAGTCTCGGAAATTCATTTCTGAATTCATTGTTCGTCACAATATACTAGTACCATTGATGGCAGCTGAAGATTGGGATGCAAGCTCTGGAGAGCTTAAAATTGATTCTAATGTTTATGATTTAGCTACAGAAAGGTGGATGGAAGATGCGATAGCAACAGACGGAGCATCTCCTTCATTACAAGAAGCTCAGAAAAAATTTATGGAAATTTTTTCGGTGAGCCAGGATAAGCAGTCTGGCTTTGTAAGCATAGCTGTTGAGCATTACTCTCCGATCATTGCTAGGCAATGGGTCGATTGGCTGGTGGATGATATTAATTTCAGCATCATGCTTCAGGATGTTTCAGAGGCCGAACAGGCAATCGCCTATCTTAACGAACAGATTGAAAGTACATCTCTGGCTGATCTGCAGAATGTATTTTTTAAACTTATTGAAGAACAAACGAAAATAGTAATGTTAGCTAAAGTATCACCAGAATATGTTTTAAGGACAATTGATCCCGCTGTTGCTCCTGAGAAAAAATCTCGACCTAGTCGTGCATTAATTTGCATATTAGGAACTCTACTTGGTGGGATATTAGGCGTTACAGTGGTATTAATTAGGCGCTATACATTTAGGACTTTAGAGGATGCCTGACTTGGCCGAATGGATAGCATCTTTTAATTATAAATCGATCAGATTAAAGACATAAAATAATAGATTCAAAAAAACATCTAATTTATAGAATAGTCGAATTCAGCAAAAATATTTGACTGCTAGAAATTTACCTCACTTATTCGGTATGGCACACTGCCTAACAACCTTAAATTTTTTGATTTTTTCTATAAAAATAAGAAAAAAGGTAGGCTTCTCATGTGTGTGTATAAAAAAATTATATTGGGATTGTATTATTCCTGAATATTAGAGTTTTAATGATCGGTCTATCCAGTACGATAAAAAACTTTATTGATTGTAAAATATTAATTTAAACTGATTAATTTTAAATAATTAATACGGTAGAGATAACCTAAAAACACATTATCGAATGACTTGTGATCTGAATATAAATAATAAAAAATGAATTTTTTTAATCAAATTTAAATCTATCGTGAAAAAAATATTAACAGTTTTTGGAACTCGCCCTGAAGCTATTAAGATGGCGCCCCTGATCCATGCTCTTGCTGACGATAGTAGATTTGATCTGAAGGTGTGCGTGACCGCCCAGCACCGAGAAATGCTTAACCAAGTTTTGGATTTGTTTGAGATTAAAGCAGACTTTGATCTCAATATTATGAAGCCAGGCCAATCTTTGAATGATATTACTACTGCTATTCTAGTCAATTTAAAGCCGATTCTAGAAGTTTTTAAACCTGATCTTATGCTCGTCCATGGAGATACAGCAACTACATTTGCGGCTGCTTTGTCTGCATATTACCAGCAAATCAAGGTGGGCCATGTTGAGGCTGGCTTAAGAACAGGGGATATTTATTCTCCTTGGCCGGAAGAAGCAAACAGAAAGCTCACTAGCATTATTACTGACTATCATTTTGCACCAACACTTGGATCAAAACAGAATTTATTAAGGGAGGGTGTATTAGAAAGTAATATTGTGGTGACAGGCAATACAGTTATTGATGCACTTTTTTGGGCTAGAGAAAAGTTAAAAAATAGCTCTTTATCTTTAAAATCTATATCAAGCTTTGATTTTCTTGATTTAAATAAAAAAATAATTTTGGTAACGGGGCATCGCCGAGAGAGCTTTGGTGGGGGCTTTGAGAGAATTTGCGAAGCTCTTAGACAGATTGCGCAAATGCATCCGCAAGTTCAGATTGTATATCCAGTACATCTAAACCCGAATGTTCAGAAGCCCGTTAATCATCTTCTTAGTGATTTAGATAATGTATTTCTAATTGAGCCGCAGGAGTATTTATCTTTTTGTTACTTAATGGAAAGGGCTTCTATTATATTGACCGACTCAGGAGGTATTCAGGAGGAAGCTCCCGCATTGGGTAAGCCAGTTTTGGTGATGCGAGATACAACTGAACGCTTTGAAGCGGTTGATGCTGGTACGGTCAGGTTGGTCGGTACAGATATTAAGTTAATAGTAAAACAGGTACATTTATTGTTGAATAATATTGAGGATTATAAGTTGATGAGTTCAGCCAAAAATCCTTATGGAGATGGGAATGCCGCTCAACGAATAGTAAATTTTTTAATTTCAAAGACCAAAGAATAAAACATTTTTAGATTAAATCTAAAACGTATTAATTTAGACTTTTTTTAAGATCTTTTTCACTCAAACCTTTTTGTAAGATTTTTTATACTTAAAGAGCTTCGGTAATAAATAAGTTCTATCTAAGAGAATTTTATGCCATACAATTGTATTTCTATTATTGGGCTTGGTTATATCGGGCTACCAACAGCTGCGGTTTTCGCTTCTCGGAATAAGCAAGTTGTAGGTGTTGATATAAGTCAGCATGTGGTTGACACTATTAATGCTGGTAAGGTCCAAATAGTTGAGCCTGGTCTAGAGTTGATGGTAGAGAAGGCGGTTAATAAAGGATTTTTAAGGGCTGTTATCGCACCCGAACCAGCTGACGTTTTTTTGATTGCAGTTCCTTCCCCATTCTTAGCAAGGACGTCAAATGATTTGATACCGAAGCCAGATCTTTCTTATATCGAGTCAGCCGCCAGAGCAATTGCCAAAGTTTTAAAAAAGGGTGATGTTGTGATTTTGGAGTCAACTTCGCCAGTTGGAACAACTGAGAAAATGGCTGAATGGATATCTGAAGAAAGATCGGATCTCACGTTTCCACAGACTCATGGTGCTCAATCAGACATAAGAATTGCTTATTGCCCTGAAAGGGTTTTACCTGGAAATATAATTTCTGAATTAATTGAAAACGACAGAGTAATTGGAGGCATGACAGAAAGCTGCTCTAAAGCTGCAATAGACGCTTATAGAGTTTTCGTCAAAGGCAATTGCGTGAAAACCAATTCCCGTACTGCTGAAATGACTAAACTAACAGAAAATGCTAGCCGAGATGTGGGTATTGCATTAGCAAATGAGCTTTCAATTATATGTGATAGTCTTGATATAGATGTTTGGGAGCTAATCAGTCTTGCAAATCTTCACCCTAGAGTAAGTATTTTACAGCCAGGACCTGGCGTAGGTGGTCATTGCATTGCAGTTGATCCTTGGTTTATTGCTTCTAAGTCCCCAGATGATGCAAATCTAATAAAAGAAGCTAGAATTATTAATGATAAAAAGCCTTTCTGGGTCTTAGAAAAAGTTAACTTATCTATCGAAAAAATAATGCTTATTAATTCATTAGAAAATTCTACTGATATCTCTATTGCGTGTTATGGACTAGCATTTAAACCAAATATTGATGATCTACGTCAAAGCCCTGCAACCTTGATCGCTAAAGAAATCATTAAATTTCATACTGGTAGTGTTTTATTGATTGAGCCTAATATTGATGAGCTTCCTCTGGAGTTAAAAGGCGGAGAGCTTTGTGGCTTGAGTGAGGGGTTAGCAAGGGCTGACATACATCTTTTATTAGTTGATCATAATGAGTTCAAAGATGTGCGTCCGAGTTGTGGAGAGGTGATTGATACCCGAGGAATTTGGCGATGAAAATTCTTGTAACAGGAGGGGCAGGTTTTATTGGCTCTGCCATGGTCAGGCATATTATCAATAAGACAAAGAATCATGTCATTAATTTAGATGCGTTAACTTATGCCGGTAATTTGTCAGCTTTGGATGAGGTAGCCTCCAGTGAAAGGTATGAGTTCGAACATGTGAATATTTGTGATCGTGATGAATTAAACCGGGTCTTTATTGAGCACAAACCTGATGTAGTAATGCATTTAGCTGCAGAGAGTCATGTTGATAGATCTATAAATTCATCAGGAAATTTTATTAAAACCAACATAATTGGTACGTATAATTTACTTGAATCTTCACGATTATATTGGAGTGAGTTATCCGGCCATCAAAAAGATAATTTTCGTTTTCATCATATTTCAACTGATGAAGTATTCGGGGATCTATATGATTCGGATGACTTTTTTACTGAGATGACTTCATATGCTCCGAGTAACCCATATTCTGCAAGTAAAGCTAGCTCAGATCATTTAGTTCGATCGTGGTTTAGAACTTATGGTTTGCCAATTTTGGTAACAAATTGCTCAAACAATTATGGCCCTTGGCAGTTTCCTGAAAAGCTAATACCGTTAGTTATATTAAATGCATTAAATGGACAGCCGATTCCTGTGTATGGTACCGGTAACCAGATTAGGGACTGGCTATATGTAGAGGATCATGTTCGTGCTTTATTTGAAGTAATATCTGATGGTGTTATAGGCGAAACTTATAATATTGGTGGGCATAATGAAAAGAAAAATATTGATGTGGTGGTTTCTATTTGTAATTTGTTAGAGGACCTACAGCCTAACAAGCGCGTGGGTGAAGGGGCGTACCAAGATATGATTACCTTTGTAAGTGATCGTCCAGGGCACGATGCTCGATATGCCATTGATGCAAGTAAGATTGAAAAAACCTTAGGTTGGAAACCAAAAGAAACATTTGAATCAGGTTTGCGACAAACTGTGAAGTGGTACTTAAATAACAAAGAATGGTGTCAGAGGCTTTTAATGGAGCCTCCTAAGAAATGAGTCAAAAAAGATATATACCTTTCAATAAACCGCCTTCTATTAATGATTCTCGAGAATTCATTACTAAATCCTTAGATAGCGGTCAGCTGGCAGGAAGAGGTCCATACACAAAGAAATGTGAGGAATGGCTAGCAAAGAAGCATCCCAAAATTGCAGGAAGTTTATTAACTACCTCTTGCACTCATGCTTTAGAGGTTTCTGCGATCCTGATGAATTTGTCTGGGGAAGATGAAGTAATTGTTCCATCTTTTACCTTTGTAAGTAGTGCGCTAGCTTATCACATGCATGGGGCAAATCTGAGGTTTTGTGATATTCGTGAAGACACATTAAATATTAATGAAGATCTTTTGGAAGAAGCAATAACAAAAAATACTAAAGCAATTGTTGTAGTGCATTATGCTGGCGTCTCATGTGAAATGGATATAATTATGTCGATTGCTAGAAAGCATAAAATATTGGTTATAGAAGACAATGCGCATGGTTTTTTTGGTAAATATAAAGGAGTGAATCTTGGCACTATAGGTGACTTTTCGACCTTAAGTTTTCATGCGACTAAAAACATCAGCTGCGGTGAAGGTGGTGCACTTTTAGTGAACAATAAAGTTTTTTTGGAGCGCGCAGAGACTATTATTGAAAAAGGTACCAATAGATCAAATTTTATTAAGGGTCAAATAGATAAATATTCTTGGATAGATAAAGGGTCTAGCTATATATTATCTGATCTTCTTGCGGCTTTACTTTATGGGCAGTTTAAAAATAGCAATAAAATTCAACTAAAAAGACGCTCTATCTGGGAGCGATATTTCGTTGAGTTGTCGGAATGGGCCTTGAGCCATAAAGTTTCTTTGCCATTCATCCCTGAACATTGCGAGCAAACATACCATATGTTTTATCTTCTGCTCTCTGAAAAAAAGGAACGAGATAACTTTATAAGTTTTTTAGCTGATCATGATATAGCTGCAACTTTTCATTACTTACCGTTAGATAAATCAGAAATGGGCTTGAGAATAGCTTTAAACGATCAAGTTCAATGCCCAGTCTCAAAAAGGATCAGTGACTGCATCGTTAGGCTTCCAATTTTTTATGATTTAGAGGCTGCAGAACAAACTCGGATAATTAACACGATTAAAAGTTATGGCTTAGAGAGTTGAAGTAAATATGAATAGATATGATATTAAAGATTTGGTCATTTTAATTACTGGGGCAGCCGGTCAGTTAGGGCAATCGACTATTAATGCGGCCATTGTATCTGGGGCAAAGGTAGTTTGTTTGGATCTTTGCAAGGATGCCCTTACTGAGGCATCAAAAAAGAATGACTGGAATGACAATGCTTTTTTATGCTCTGCCGATATAACTAATCAGAAGGATATTAAAGAAGCTTTAAATCTTGGTCTGGAGCATTTTGGGAAAATTGATGCATTAATAAATAATGCGGGCGTCAGTATTTTTTCGTCTTGGCAAGAAAGAAACGAGGAAGATTTTGATTGGGTGACCAGTGTAAATTTAAAGGGTAATTTTTTATGTACTAGGGAATATTTAAAATATCTTATTAAGACAAAAGTCCAGGGTTCAATTGTAAATGTAGCTTCGTTTTATGGTGTGGTTAGTCCTGACCCTAGAATTTATACTGATTGTGATCGTAGAAACTCAGAAGTATATGGAGCAACAAAAGCGGGAGTCATCCAAATGACTAAGTATTTTGCAGTGAATGGAGTTTTAGACGGTGCAAATGTAAGAGTTAATGGAGTAGCCCCTGGCGGTATACGTAATGCATTGGAACCCCAGGGAGATGATTTCCAAAAGCTGTATGCTGATAGATGCCCTTTAAATAGAATGGCTGAAGTTGAGGAAATAGTGGGACCAATGCTTTTTTTAATATCATCAGATTCCTCTTATATAAACGGGCAAACAATAATTATAGATGGCGGTACGACTGCTTGGTAAATCCTTAAATTAGGAGAGCAATATGGGCGATAAAATAATTAAAATTGGTGACAATGATGTTGGGATTGGAGAGTCCGTCCATATTATTGCTGAAATTGGCATTAATCACGATGGTGATATGGCCAAAGCCGTGAAGCTAATACAGGAAGCTAAAAAATCTGGAGCTGATTCGGCCAAGCTTCAAACCTATATTACTGAACACCGTGTACCAAAAGAACATGCTGTTTATGGAATTCTTAAGCAATGCGAGCTGTCTCACGCACATCAAAAAGAACTTTTTGACTTAGGAGCTGATTTAGGAATTACTGTGTTTAGTACACCCTTCGATAATGAATCAGTTGATTTCTTGGAAGGTTTAGGTGCTCCGGTATACAAAATTGCCAGCTTTGATAGCGTGAATACCCAGTTATTAAAGAAGGTTAGCGCAACCGGTAAACCAATAATAATGTCCACGGGGATGACTAGCCTTGATGAGCTTGGCTCCGCTTGGAGCGCTTTAGGAGGCAATGATGATGGAACGGGGTGTGATTTATTATTAATGCATTGTGTTTCATCATACCCATTAGAAGATACGCGCGCTAATCTATCTATCATTCCTTACTTACATAGTATTCATGGTGGGCCTGTAGGTTATTCTGATCATACTATAGGCACTAAAATTCCTCTTTTGGGAGTAGCGGCCGGTGCTACTTTGATTGAAAAGCACTTCACTTTGGATATTAATTCAGAAGGCCCAGATCATGCGATGTCAGCTGATCCTGGGACTCTTTCTGAGTTAGTTAAGGGGGTAAGATGGGTGGAAGAAGTCTTAGGAAAGAGAGAAATGGGCATTAGGAGCGCTGAAGAAGCAGCTCTTAGTTACAGAAGACCTAGTTAATTTATGGACAGAAAGGTAATTTTCAGATGTGATGCTGGTCATGCACCTGATATAGGGACAGGCCATATTACCCGATCAAAAACTTTGGCTACTAATTTAGTTGAAAAGGGGCTTTTACGTAAAAATGATATTTCTTTCTATACTAGACAGGACCCTGATTATGATTTGGGGAAAAGTTATCTAGCTGAATCGAAATTTACCTATAAAGCATTTCCTGATAATGCTTTGAAGCCTAATACAAGCTCAGAACTGAAAATTCTCCAAAACTCAGGTGCTGCTTTGATTTTTATGGACAGATTATCGACTAGCTCTAAATTAATTAAAGGTATTACATCAGCGGGAAAAAAAGTAGTCACATTTGACGATTATGGTTCTGGAAGGGCCTGTGCGGATCTTGCTATTTCTGCAATTTTTGATGATGTGTGTAAATCTGACAATCTAGTTAGAGGCTATAGATATCTTGTTTTATCTAAGAGCTCTTATAGCCCGTTACCCGTAAGTCAATATATCAATAAAATTGTAGCTACATTTGGAGGTTATGACTCCAGAAGTTTATGCCAATTTTTTTTAGAAAACTCAGAAATAGTACCAACTACTTGCTCAGTAGATATAATTCTAGGTAGTTGTGATGAGAATATACTTCGATCGTATTACAAATATATTGAGTCAAATCGACTACAGGGAAGATTTAAAATTCATATTTTTCCTGATAATTACCATGAGATAATTGCTAATGCTGATTTGGCAATAACATCAGGGGGGCTATCAATATTTGAGTTTTCAGCATATGGAGTACCTAGTATTGGGCTGCCGCAATATGAGCATCAACTAAGAACTATTGAAAATCTAAGGGATGCTGGCATTAGTCTTGTTGGTTCAGATGGAATGAATTTATCTCAGCATAAGCTTAAAGACTGCCTGGAATATATGAATGACTTTACTTTGAGAAATCGTATGGCTATGTGTGCTCGAGAGAAGATTGATGGCCTTGGCACTGATAGAATAATTTCGCTTCTAATAAATAATTTTCCAGATAACTTTCATGGTTAAAAAAATTATACTTTTTGGTTGTCAGGCAATATCAATTGATGTTCTTCGATTTTTGCATTCTCAAAGAGGAGTTGAAGTCTCTAAAGTAATAACTTATGAGGTTCCATCTGACCTTAGTCTGGGTCAAGAATCAATAAAAACAGTCGCCTCAGACTTAGGCATTGAGGCGATTAGCCCATGTGTGATTACCATGGAGTTGATAAATGAAATACGAGATTTGAAACCTGATTTAATAATTTCTGCTTATTATAGAAAAATTTTCTGCAAAGAACTGATTGATATACCACGTCTAGGGATAATAAATATTCACCCTAGTTTACTGCCTAATTATAGAGGGCGGACGCCAACAGCATGGGCTATTCTAAATAATGAAAAAAAATTTGGTGTCACGATTCATAAGGTTGATGATGGAATTGATACGGGAGATATTTTAGTTCAAGCGACGAATGATATCGATGATGATGAGACTGGTTATGAGCTTCATTTAAAGGCTATGAGTCTTGGCGCAAAGCTATTAATTAAAAATTTCAGCAATATTGTTAATGAGAGAATTGATCCTATAAAGCAACCAATTGGCGGCACCTATTATGGCAAACTTAAGTTGCAAGATTTTTTAGATTGGCAGCAATCTGCTCAAATGATTAAGAATAATGTGCGAGTTCGGGCTCGACCATACAAGCCCATCGAGACGATTTTAGAGAATAAACGTTTTTCTATAAATAAAGTATCCCTTGAAGAAGGACATAATCATCTAATCGAGATTCCAGGGAAAATATTAAAAGTGAACAACGATGATAGCCTTGTAGTATCTTGTTCAGATGGCGCGGTCCATATCCAGGAATACAGTGTTAACCCACCATTCACGGGTGTTGAGAAAGAAGCTTTTTTACAACCAGGGAGAGTTTTCCATGTTTAGGAAAGATTTTATTGGTTTGATTAATGAATATGCAAAAAAGTAGAATTTTAGGGAATTCAATGTGGCAAAGAGCCATAAGATCACTACCCGGTGGAAATGGTCTTTTATCTAAGAGGCCTGATAGGTATGCACCTGATATTTGGCCATCATATTTTTCAAAATCTTCAGGTGTAAATGTAATTGATCTTGATGGAAATACTTTTATTGATATGGCTCAAATGGCTATTGGGAGTTCAATATTGGGTTATGCCCATCCTGAATTAATCAATTCAGTGTCTGACTCAATCAAAGATGGTGTAAATTGCACATTAAATAGTCCAGAAGAAGTTTTACTCGCTGAAAAATTGCTTGATCTAAATCCATTTGCTGGCGGCGTTAGGTTCGCTCGATCGGGTGGTGAGGCTATGGCTATGGCTGTCAGAATTGCTAGAGCAAAAACAGGTAAAGATAAGGTTATTTTTTCAGGTTATCACGGATGGTGTGATTGGTATTTAGCCACTAATTTAGATAATAAAAATGGATTGAATGATCATTTGATACCAGGCTTAAGCACTATGGGCGTACCGGCTGGATTAGCCAACACAGCTATTCCATTTATTTATAATGATATTAAAAGTTTTGAAAGCATTATAAAAGAACATTCAGATGCTGGAATCATCTGTCTTGAGGGCGCTAGATATGATTTTCCCTCCAAGGAATTTTTAGAATCCGTTTCCAGGATGGCAAAAAAATATAAGATGATTATCATTTCTGATGAGATTACTTCTGGTTGGAGAATGACAGATGGCGGTGTTTACAAAATCAATGGATTCAATCCTGATATTGTAGTTTATGCTAAGGCCATGGGTGGAGGGTTCGCTATCTCAGCAGTTGTTGGTACAGAAGAAGTGATGCATTCTGCTCAAGATACCTTTATGAGCTCTACTATGTGGACAGAGAGAGTTGGATTTGTAGCCGCTTTAACGACGATAGAAATTTTGACTAGAGAAAAAGTATGGGAACATCTAATTAAGATTGGTACTCAAATAGGCGATGGTTGGATAGCAATAGCAAAAAAATATGGACTGAAAATCACCGTTTCAGATTTTAAACCATTGATAACAATGAAGTTTCACTATCAAGAAAGAAATCAAGCTTTAGTGACACTGTTTATACAAGAGATGCTAAAAAGGGGCTACCTCTCGGCCACTAGTGTTTATGTAAGCTATGCACATACAGAAAAAATTGTAAAAGACTATCTTATTGCAGTTGATGAATGTTTTTTTATTATCTCTAATGCCATTGAAAATAATAATGAAGATATATTGCTAGATACAAAAGTTAGATCTGATTCATTCAATAGAATCACCCCATGATTGGGGCGATCATACAAGCTCGAATGGGCTCCTCAAGGTTGCCTGGAAAAGTCCTTAAGAAAATTGGCAATAGTGTATTGCTAGATTTTCAAATAGGCAGATTAAGGGAAGCTAAGACTATAGATTCTATTATCGTTGCGACAACTACAGAGCGCAGTGACGACGATATAGCATTATTTTGTAAGAAAAGAGGAATAAAGTACTTTAGAGGCTCTGAAAATGACGTTTTGTCACGCTATTATGAGTGTGCAAAAGCTTATAACATAAAAACTGTTGTCAGATTGACTGCAGACTGCCCTCTAATTGATCCTAATGTTATCGATATGGTGGTTGATTTATATTTAACTTCAGATGTTGATTATGCTTCTAATACGGTACCTCCTGAAACAAGTCTTTGGCCAGATGGTAGTGATGTTGAGGTTTTCTCCTTTGGCGCCCTAGAAAAGGCATACTTTGAGTCAACTTCAAAGCAAGAAAGAGAACATGTTACTTTTTTCTTTTGGAAAAATAATGAGAAAGTTTTTAAAACTATTCAGCTGAGTAATTCCCACGATTGGTCAAGATATAGATTCACTGTAGACTATCCAGAAGATTATGAGGCTTTAAAATTAATTACTACTGAGATTCAAAAAAAAAGATTATTTGGAAATACTAATGAAATTGTTTCTATCCTTATTGAAAATCCAGAAATTAGAAAAATAAATGAACAGTATTATTTTGGTATAGGGTGGCAAAAATGAAGATAGGTAGAATTATGTGGAGAGGCCAATGAATTTGAGTTCATTATTATGGTTACCATTCTGTCAAATCTTTGCTAACTTGAAAATTTTTTTTCGATGTTTTTTTTAGTGATTTATCTTGATTATTCCTAACGCAAAAGAAAACCTTTTCGAGTACATTAATGCATCGAATCCTGAATACGAAGATATATTAGAGTGTTTAGAGTATGAGATACATAACAGGGTTTACTACTATGGCGCGCATTTCAAAAATGAACGAGAAAGCAAAGGATTTCTAAGAAGAATTCGCTTTTTTTATAAACACTTGAGGTTATTTTTTTACATTTTAATGTCAAAAAATAATTTAGAAAAAAAATTTAATGGAATACGAGTGTTGTCTGCAACCACGGTTAATTATGATGAAATGCTCGAATCAGAGAAGCTTCATGTAGATAGAGTGCCCATGTTTGGAAGGCTGGGCAGGCCACTTAATATATCATTCAAAGTTTATATTGCGTTTCTTAAAGTTGACTATAGAGTAAATTTTTACAGTTTTTATGACCTAGTATCATCTGAAAATGTCGTTTTTATACGAAACTTTAAAAAAATTTTTTGTGATTACATAAAATTAAATAACTATCAATTACTTTTAGTACCAGAAGATCTTAATTTTTGGCATCGACTATCTATACAAGCCTTCGAAGGACTTGGTATCCCATCTGTTTGTATGGCACATGGTGGTACAAGTATGCTTTATGAGGGAGTTGCTGATAGTAAGGTATCTCATTTAACTGTATGGGGGGCTTTGCAAGCTCAATTTCATATTGAAAATAACTATAATCCTAAAAAAATTTCTATCACAGGTCATCCAAAATATCTTTTCGAGCATAAGAAATTAAAATTTTCACTTGATAATATTTTGGTCATAGCCAAGAGCATGGCTGGTGTAGTATTGAGTAAAAAGAAATTCATAGAGGATAGGGGAAACAGCATTATGTATCTCCTCATGATAGAAAAGGCGCTAAAGGATCTGGGTATAGTGAGTGTTTCTTTTAGGCCTCATCCATCTGAGAGCTATGCTTGGTATAGTAAATTTA
>JAQWOA010000029.1 GCA_029246105.1 Woeseiaceae bacterium
GCTATGGATAAAGTTGGTAAGGAAGGCGTTATTACTGTTGAAGAGGGGTCTGGTCTAGCGAATGAGCTTGATGTCGTTGAAGGTATGCAATTTGATCGCGGTTATTTGTCTCCTTATTTTATCACTGATGCTAACAGCCAACAGGTAGGTCATGATAATCCGTTGATTCTTTTGTATGATAAAAAGATTTCTAACATTCGCGATCTTCTGCCTGTCCTTGAAAGTGTCGCTAAGGCTGGTCGACCTTTGCTTATTATTGCTGAAGATGTTGAGGGTGAAGCACTGGCTACTTTGGTTGTTAATAATATTCGCGGTATCGTGAAAGTTGCTGCGGTTAAGGCACCGGGTTTTGGTGATCGTCGTAAAGCTATGTTGCAGGATATTGCAGTTCTGACTGGCGGTCAGGTCATCTCGGAAGAAGTTGGCCTTTCACTCGAAAAGACGACAATTGAAGATCTCGGTGAAGCTAAGAAAATTCAGATCACTAAGGAAGCGACTACGATTATTGATGGCGCTGGCAAAGTTAATGACATCAAGGGTCGTGTTGAGCAGATCAACGCTGAAATTGAGGAATCTTCATCGGACTATGATAAGGAAAAGCTTCAAGAGCGCGTTGCTAAATTGTCTGGCGGTGTTGCCGTCATCAAGGTTGGTGCTGCTACTGAAATTGAGATGAAAGAAAAGAAGGCACGCGTTGAAGATGCATTACATGCTACTCGTGCCGCTGTTGAAGAGGGTGTCGTAGCCGGCGGCGGTGTCGCTTTTATTCGTGCTGTTAGTCAGATCTCGAAGCTAAAGGGTGATAACGATGATCAAAATGTTGGTATTGCAATATTGAAGCGCGCTGTTGAGGAGCCGCTGCGTCAGATCGTTCGAAATGCTGGCGGCGACTCAAGCGTAGTTTTGAATGCCGTTGCTGAAGGCACTGGTAACTATGGCTATAACGCTGCAACTGGCGAGTACGGTGACATGATCGATGCTGGTATTTTGGACCCAACAAAGGTTTCGCGTTTCGCGTTACAAAACGCTGCCTCTGTGTCCGGTCTGCTGCTTACAACTGAAGCAATGGTTGCTGATGCACCGCAGGAAGATGCTGGTGCTCCAGCCGGCATGCCAGATATGGGTGGCATGGGTGGCATGGGTGGCATGGGCGGTATGATGTAAGCCACTTACTTTTTCAGTAATGCAAGAAAGCCCGGTACCCACCGGGCTTTTTTTTGGAGGTGGAAAATCTCTTCCGTGTTATCTTTCACAGTTAGTTGATCAATGAGAAGAGTAGTAAAGATAATTTTACAAATAATTTTTTAGGAAAAATTAATTAAATGCCATTAGTTGCACACAATCATCTGCCAGTATTCAAGCGTCTTCGGGATCGCGGACAACAGGTTCTTTCTGCGAAGCGAGCCAAACGACAAGATATCCGAGAGTTGCATATTGGTTTTCTGAATATGATGCCGGATGCAGCGTTAACAGCGACAGAGCATCAGTTTATTCGTCTGATTGGCGCGAGCAACCAAATTGCTCAGTTCTATATTTATCCATTCACCATTCGTGAAATGGAGCGTGGTGCTGATGCGATGGAACACATTGATAAATATTATTTTGAGTTTTCAGAATTGCGTGAACAAGGATTGGATGCACTGATTATTACAGGCGCTAATCCTGCTAATCCTATTCTTGAGGATGAAGCGCTCTGGAGCCCTCTGATGGAAATTGTCGATTGGGCATCAGATAACGTGGCCTCGATGCTATGTTCTTGTCTTGCGACTCACGCTTTAGTCAAGTCGAGGCATGATATAGAAAGGCAGCGACTGCCACGCAAGAGATGGGGAGTATATAATCACACAGTCATCGACCCAAAACACCCGCTAACCTGGGAGATTAATACCCACTTTGATGCCCCGCACTCTCGTTATAACGATGTCAGTAAAGAGCATTTGGAGAAGGCTGGCATAAAGGTGCTTGCGGAGAGTGAAACTGCAGGTGTTCATCTTGCAGTTAGTCCAGATCAATTTCGTGTTGTCTATTTCCAGGGGCATCCAGAATATAATGCTGTGAGTTTGTTGAAAGAGTATAAACGTGAGGTGATGAGATTTATTAATGATGTGCGTGACACTGAACCGCAATTTCCGCGCAATTATTTTTCTGTTGAAGCAAAAAAGATTTCTTCTGAGTTTCTAGCCAATGCCTTGTTGGCTAAAACCGCAGGTACTGAAATACCACCTTTTCCAGATATTGAATTGGAGGCTCTGGTTTACAACACTTGGGGCGACACAGGCAAGGCAATAGTCAATAATTGGCTCGGCTTAGTTTATCAATTAACTAATTTGGACCGGCGTTTGCAGTTTATGTATGGCGTCGATCCTGACGATCCCTTAGGTCTGAAATAAACGGTTATTTCATACATTACATGACTGCACGATATGCTATTTTCCGTGTAGTATCGATGTACTTTCTTGAGCTGGATGTCACTCCAAAATAAGAGGAATGTTTCATGGGTTTTAAGACTAAACAGATTCATTCAGGCGTAACACCTGATCCATTAACGGGGTCTATTTTGACGCCGATTTATCAAACGACCACGTATGTACAAGATTCGGTAGATGAATACTTGGCTAAGGGGTATTCTTATTCACGCTCGGGAAATCCAACGGTTCGCGCACTTGAGCTTAAAATGACAGATCTAGAAGACGCGACTGATTCAGTCTGCTTTGGTACTGGAATGGCAGCTGTTCAAGGTGTAATGCTGGCGTTTCTTAACGCAGGTGATCATGCCATTATTTCTGATGTAGCATACGGTGGTACATATCGTTTATGTACAAAAATTCTGAGTCGATTTGGTGTCGAATTCACTTTTGTCGATGGGTCTGATCTCGAGGCAGTTGCAGCAGCGCTCAAAGACAACACAAAATTATTCTTAACTGAAACACCTGCCAATCCGACGATGAAATGCACTGACATTGCTGGTGTATCGAAAATCGCGAAGCAGGCCGGAGCTCTTCATGCAGTGGATAACACATACTTGACACCATACTTCCAAAGACCTTTGGAACTTGGCGCTGATATGTCGATATATAGCACAACAAAATATATGGATGGCCACAATGCAACAGTTGGCGGTGCTGTTGTTTGTGCAACGCAGGAACATGCTGATGAAGTACGTTTTATACAAGGTAGTACCGGCAGTATCATGTCACCACAGGTTGCTTGGCTAACGTTGCAGGGCTGTAAGACGATGTCACTTCGATTGGAGGCTCAGTCGACCAATGCGATGGCCATCGCAAAGTACCTTGAAGGTCATGACAAGGTAGAGCAAGTTAGCTATCCGGGTTTGAAGTCGTTTTCACAATATGAGCTGGCAACTAGTCAAACTACAGGTTATGGGGCAATGCTTTGGTTTGAGTTAAAAGGCGGATTGACAGCAGGCAAAAAGCTCATGGACAATATTGATGTCTTTAGCCTTGCTGAGAACCTTGGTTCGGTTGAGTCGCTTATTACGCATCCGGTCACGATGACGCATGCAGCTGTTGATAAGATTGAGCGAATTCGAGTCGGAATTATTGACGGACTTGTTCGCGTATCTGTTGGTCTTGAAGATGTTGAGGATTTGATCGACGCTCTAGATAAAGCTCTCACAAAGATCTAACTTGATATCGATTTTAATTACCTCTATACCTTGCCACTGCATTCCACTTAGACTGCTAATAATAATTTTTTTGTGGGTGCGGAGTAGCGCTTAATCGAATTTATGCTGGCAGTTGTTGTCAATCTGAGGGTAGTTTTATCGCAGCTTTATTCAGATATACGCAGTTGGCGCTGCTTCCAATAATATGCAAGACGAACTGTTATTAATGCGAAAAGGATCACTGCATAAACTAGTGGTTCGGTGATATCTTTTTTAACTTGCCACCAGTAATGCCAGACACTGAGGATGGCAATCACGTAAATCATATTGTGAAGTGATTGCCAGTGTTTATTCATGTA
The DNA here is from genome assembly GCA_029246105.1 of Woeseiaceae bacterium. Lineage (GTDB taxonomy): Bacteria > Pseudomonadota > Gammaproteobacteria > Steroidobacterales > Woeseiaceae > UBA1847. Next base: position 3,985 of record JAQWOA010000029.1, read on the forward strand.
TTGGCGAATTGCCATAAAGGATGTAATTGCTAGCGCAGTTAATAGAACCACAGCAGTGAATCCTAGAGTGATGAAGGGCCTTTCTATAAGGTCTTCGAGAATTTCGTTAAAACGTAATTCTTTATCTAGTACTAACCAAACAAAAAAGTGCATGAATGCATAAAAGAAAGCAAAAAGACCGAGCATGCGCCTGAAGTACGATAACCAATTCCAACTGGTTAATTGCCGGAGCGGCGTGACCGTGAGTGCAATCATAATAAATCGTAAGGCCCAGTTGCCAAAGTGATCGAGTATAGCTTCGATTTGATTGGCACCTAGGTTACCTGTTATACCAAAAGCATCGCTGATTATTAATAGCAAAGGTAGCAGGCATATGAAAAATATTATTGGCTTCCATATTAGCCGAATTTGTTGCAGCGTATTCATAGATACTAAAAATTGCGTTGAAGATTAAAATCTTTGTAGAGATGTGCGACATGCTCGCCATATCCATTGAATATTAATGTTTCGCGTTTCTTATCGAAGATTCCGCCACCGATGCGACGCTCGCGGGCCTGACTCCAGCGTGGATGATTCACTTTCGGATTCACATTGGCGTAGAAACCATACTCATATGGGTTTGCCATATTCCAGCTTGTCTTCGGTTGGCTCGACATGAATTTGATGCTGACAATGCTTTTGATGCTTTTGAAGCCATACTTCCAGGGCACTACTAATCGGATAGGTGCACCATTTTGATTAGGAATGACTTTGCCATAAAGGCCGACCGCCAAAATTGTTAGTGGATTGGTTGCCTCTTCAATAGTTAGTCCTTCTCGATATGGCCAATCTAGTGACCAACCTTTTTGACCTGGCATTTGCTCACGATCCTCGAGTGTCTCAAATGAAATATATTTTGCTTTCGATGTAGGCTGATAGTGTTTCACGACTTCAGCAAGAGAAATGCCTACCCACGGTATAACCATGGACCAGGCTTCAACACATCGCATGCGATATATTCGTTCTTCAAGATCGAAAGGCTTCATGAACTCATCGAAGTCAAATACGCCTTTTTTTTCCGCATGGCCAGACACTTTGATTGACCAGGGGCGAGGTTTTAGGCTTGTTGCGTTGGCGGCTGGGTCGCTCTTACGCAACCCAAACTCATAAAAGTTATTGTATGTGGAGATATCCTCAAAGCTATTTGGTATTTCGTTAGTACTAAGGAAACTTTTGCTGATGTTTTCGAGTGGGGCCAGTCGAGAGTTGGGCATGATGGCACCAATGGCGCCTGATGAAATAATAGACCCTCCGGCGATCGCACTGGCTCGAATGAAGTCGCGACGATTGAGGTAATTGGCTTCACTTGTGATTTCGGATGGTCGAATATCATTTGGTTTTCTAATTAGCACAAATTGTCTCCATGGTGATGAAGCCTATTAGACCAGATATAAACTCGTTTTTTCCAATGATCTTAGCTTTGGGAAATTTTGCTAAATAGCTAGATCATTTAGCTTTAGATATGCTTTTAATTGCCTCTATAAAAGTACAATAATGGCATTAAAAGACGCTAAAATCGTCTAAATGCATACAAGTTTTTAAAAAAATTATATTTAATTTAATCGATTTTAAGGTAATTTAAAGGGTTTTTCGACGAATTTTCAAGATTTTCAGTATAATTAAGGTCATTAATGTTATATCGGCCAATAAATTATCATACGATTGATATCCTAGGGTTGTTCCTCCTTTATGTAATGACTACAGGGCCTTAGCATTTTGATCATGAAATCTCGAAATATAAGTTTTATGATACAGGCGCGATTAAGTTTAAATCCGAATTCATCAAAAAGGATTAGAAATTATGAATTTAGAACTTATTTATCCAATGGCTGTAATGGTGTTGTTAACGTTTATCGTATTGATCGTGATGTTTCGAAGTCGTGTCGCAGCTGTCAAATCAGGTAAGGTTAATGCTGGCTTCTATAAGACGTATCAGGAAGGTAGTGAGCCTCGACAGATTGCACAATTCTCACGACATTTCGTCAATATGTTTGAATCACCAACTTTATTTTATGTAGCCTGTACGATCGGAGTTGTCACTGGAAAAAATACGACCATATTGATTGTATTGGCATGGATTTACGTCGCATTACGTGCTCTGCACGCTTATATTCATACCGGCAAGAACAGCGTACCACCAAGAATGTACGCGTATTTTTCAAGCTGGTTGGTATTATTAGGCATATGGGGAACGCTGGTTGTGGGTGTTGCTTGATCAATTGGCGATCATATTCACGAATATAAATGAGGTGATACCGACTGATTTTGGCAAAGAAAGCTTACGAGATAACCTTGTTGCATCATAATCGTTATGATGGATGCATATTTTCGCTTGTATTTAAGCCCATTGGGCGCTAATTTGCTCTTCAAGACGTTGAAGGGGACGAGTAGGTTGCCTCATCAGGCTAAAGCGACTGGAGGAAGGTGAAAGCTCTGGGCCTGTAGCTGCTGAATATCACCCCTAAGTCGCCTCCTGAAATGATATTTTGAGTAAGGTTGGCCGAGTGACTCTCGATACGAGTGACGGATTGCTAAATCGATCCAGAGGCGGCACTTATTGTCGTGAAACCGGGTGGTACCGCGAATAATTTTCGCCCCGGGTGCTTTAATGCGCCTAGGGCGTTGTTTTATTTGGAGGATAGGTTTTGTCTTTTAAAGAAGTTAAAGGTCGTTATGATGGCCCGGTCCTCGAAACAGAGATACTGGAGTTTTGGCGAAAACGCGATATCTTTCAGAAGACACTGGACCAGACTGAAGGCAAAGCACAGTTCAGCTTCAATGAGGGTCCGCCAACGGCTAATGGTAAGCCTGGTATTCACCATGTATTGGCGCGCAGCTTCAAAGATATTTTTCCACGCTACAAAACGATGCAGGGTTATCACGTTCTCCGTAAGGCGGGCTGGGACACTCATGGTCTTCCTGTCGAGCACGAAGTGGAGAAGGAGCTCGGCATCTTTAATAAGAAAGAAATCGAAGAAAAAGTTGGTATAGCCGAATTTACAAAGCGCTGCCGCGATTCTGTCATGCATTACATCGGCGACTGGGAAAAAATGACGGAGCGCATGGGATTCTGGGTCAATCTCGACGAAGCTTATTATACGCTTGACAATACCTACATTGAATCTGTCTGGAATCTTTTGCAAAAAATTTGGGATAAGGATCTGATCTATCGTGGTTACAAGGTTGTGCCTTACGATCCACGCATTGGCGCAACACTTTCATCGCATGAGCTAGCACTTGGCTATAAGGATGTCGAAGATCCGTCGGTTATAGTGCGTTTCAAAATGCAGGGCGAGGACAATACTTATTTTCTCGTCTGGACGACAACACCCTGGACGCTACCATCAAACCTGGCCCTTGCTGTTGGTGACGACATTAATTACAGTTTTTGCGAATCGGAAGGACAGGTACTGATTGTCGCCGAAGCACTTCATGAATCTGTGTTTCGCGATATAGAGTATTCATTGATTAAGACGGTAAAGGGTGCTGAGCTCGTTGGAAAACGCTATGAGCAACTGTTCGGTTATCTCGCAGTTGATGCACCGAACGCATTTCAGGTTTTCTCTGCCGACTTTGTCAGTACCGAAAGCGGTACCGGCATCGTTCACATAGCTCCTGCCTATGGTGTTGACGATCTGGCTTTGGGTCAGGCAAATGATCTACCGGTTGTGCACGGCGTCGGGCTCGACGGGCACTTCATTGATGAAGTGGAACCGGTCAAGGGCCAGTTCTTCAAGGACGCCGACAAACCATTGATTCGTATTCTGAAAGAGCGCGACATGATGTTCCGGTCGGAGCGCTACTTACACAGCTACCCATTTGGCTGGCGTACTGGAGACCCGATTTTGTACTACGCGAAGAACGCCTGGTACATCAGAACGTCAAAATTCCGCGACCGCATGACGGAGCTCAATCAGACGATTAACTGGGTGCCTGAGCATATAAAGGACGGCCGTTTTGGCAACTGGCTTGAAAATAATATTGACTGGGCTTTATCACGCGAACGATTTTGGGGAACGCCACTACCCGTATGGACTAATGATTGTGGTGATTATCACTGTGTTGGCTCTATTGGCGAATTGGAAGAATTAACTGGCAGAGAACTCAGTGAGCTCGATTTGCACCGTCCTTCAGTCGATGAAATCACATTTGAGAAAGATGGCAATACCTGGCAACGAGTTCCTGAGGTTATTGATTGCTGGTTTGACTCAGGCGCGATGTCTTATGCGCAGTGGCATTATCCATTTGAGAATAAAGATAAATTCAAAAAGAACTTTCCTGTGGACTACATTTGTGAGGCAATTGATCAGACACGCGGTTGGTTTTATACGTTGCATGCGATATCAACACTCGTATCTGATAGCGTTGCATATAAAAATTGTATTTGTCTTAATCTTATCGTTGATAAGGACAGCAAGAAGATGTCTAAGTCTATCGGTAATATCATCAATCCCTATGATGTTTTCGATACGGTGGGCGCGGATGCTCTTCGTTGGTATTTTCTTGCGCGTCTTTCGCCAGATGTACTGAAGCGTGTATCAGTGGATATCGTTGCTGATGTAGCGAGTTCGTTTATTAATACATTTTGGAATACTTATGGTTTTTTTGTTCTATATGCACGTCTTGATGATGTAGATCTAAGTAGAAAAATCAATCCTGAAGATCGTCCTGAAATCGATCGATGGGCTTTAGCTTTGTTGCACAAAACCATAACGACTGTCACAGATTCGCTCGATAAATTTGACGCAAAGACTGCCGGAGAATCAATCGAATCTTTTGTTGATCAATTAAGTAACTGGTATGTTCGTCGTAACCGACGTCGTTTCTGGAAATCGACTGACCCTGAAGATACCCAAGCGGCTTATCTGACTTTGTATGAATGCCTCGATGCAATACACAAGCTCATGGCGCCATTCGTACCATTCTTATCTGAAAATGTTTATCAAAACCTCGTGAGGAATGTATACCCTGACGCGCCGGAATCAGTACATATGACGGACTGGCCGGTTGCTGATGCGTCGTGGAAAAACGATGAGTTGCTTTTCGATATTGATATTGTTCAAAAGCTTGTAGGGCTCGCGAGATCCGCACGCGATCAATCCGGTGTTCGGACTCGACAGCCATTGGCAAGATTATTGATTCGTGCGCCTAGTGACTCTGCTGCAAAGGCTTTAGATAAACATCAGGATTTAATTTTGGAAGAACTTAATGTAAATGCAATTGAGTTTATCGCGCGTGATGCAGGTCTCGTGAGTTATCGAATTAAACCCAACCTGCCGAGAATTGGTAAGCTGCATGGCAGACTCATACCGCTAATTCGTAAAGCACTTGAAAAAGCTGATGGTGGAATGATCGCAAGCGCGGTCGCAAATGGAGAGACTTTCGATATTGTAGTTGGTGATCAAACTATCACATTTGAAAGCGAAGACGTATTGATCGAAACGACTTCAGCAGAGGGTTATGCTTGTGCGGAAGATTTGGGCTACCTGGCAGCTTTGGATACAACTCTTAACGATGAACTTATCAGCCAAGGATTTGCTAGAGAGTTAGTTCGTTCCATTCAGGATGCTCGCAAACAGGCGGGACTTGAAGTGTCAGATCGAATTACTTTGGGCATATCTGGTTCGGCAATAGTTGAGGCTACTTTGGCAGCACATCGTGATTACATCATGAGTGAGACGTTGGCTACAAAATGGGAAGTAGGTCAATCAAGCCCTCTATATAGTGACGTGAAGGAGCTTGGTGCGGATAGTTGGACTATAGAAATTAATCGTTAGAGGGGTGTATAGAAGATTCATAATTGGAGGTACCTGCTTGACCATAGCTCTGCCGCTGGTCACCAGTTCTGCCGCTGGTCACCAGTAAGGAAACAGTCATGAGTCAATCGCTATTAACCATTATTTTGGACCTTCGCTTGTCTCATTATTGCACCATGAAATCTTTCTTTTGTTCCGATCGTGCCATTTCAGTCAAAAAATTTTCTACTTGCGTGAGCTTCCTAAATTCTGTTATAAAAAACATGCGCAAGAATTTTGATACATAGTGAGTACATAAGGAACTGTGGCTCTGCAGGGGGCCAGGCTAGAGTAAGTAGTCAACACAACTCCTCAACTCCAAGAAAAAAAGCGTACAAGCTGCCAAAAGGGTATGAGCGGCAATATAAGAATGAAACGCTGGAGTGATAATAATGAATCACGTCGACCGCTTTCGCATCGCACTTACGATGTTGACTGGGAATGGACATATAAAACAAAGACTTATCAAGGCTTACGAAAGTAATCTCGTCGCCATAAATGAAGATGAGCTACCTATTTTACTACGTCAATCTTTTGCTGATCTTAGGCATCAGATGCACAGTGTAACTCCTCTAATCGGTGAGGGGCCTATCTGTGCTTCAGTTCGAAAAATGTCGCTTGATGAGGCTAGTAAATGTGCGGCGTCCATTGTGAGTATGTATGGTGAAATATCTGGAATTGAGGATACTGTCCCAGTGAAGGATGGAGTTAAGAAACTCATCTCTGATAAGAATCTTGCCGAGCGAATGTTTTGGGCGCAGAGTCACTGAGTATTTAGTTTGATCTAATTGGGTAATAGATATAGTTCTATAGCTCTGATTCGGGCATTTTTGCGGGATAGCTCGCATAGGGCACAATTTGAAAATGACTACTCATACTGATACCTCATTACCTATAGGTGTTTTTGATTCTGGCGTTGGTGGGTTGACTGTTCTTAAGGCCATTCGTGAAGAATTACCTAACGAGAACCTTGTTTATCTTGGTGATACTGCAAGACTCCCGTATGGAACCAAGAGTACGGCATCCATTGAAAGTTACGCGAAGCAGGCGACGAAAAAGCTTCGTGAATATAATATCAAAATATTAGTAGTTGCCTGTAATACGGCATCGGCAGCAGCGATTGATACCTTGCAGCAGTATTTGGCTCCCATTCCAGTAATAGGTGTTGTAGAGCCAGGTGTTGAAGCAGCGATAACGGCGAGTATGGGTGATTCTTATCTTGTGCTGGCTACCGAGGCGACTGTGCGCCTTGGTGCTTATAGCAGGGCCATCAAAAAGCGTGATTTAAATGCTAAGGTTCGCGAGCAATCATGTGAAATGTTGGTTGCCCTGGCTGAGGAAGGATGGACCAGCGGCCACATTGCTGATTCGATTGTTAGGCGATATTTATTGGAGGCAGAGGACAAAACATTCAAGGCCGACTCAATTATCCTGGGGTGTACACATTTTCCTCTTCTGCGAGATACGATATCGAATATCGTTGGTGATGTTGTCGTTGTCGATTCAGCGGTTACAACCGCAGCTGTAGTTCGCGAGACTCTGACATCGCATAAAATAATGTCAATGGGTAAGCAGTCTGGTACGCTAAAATTATTGGCCACCGATGGCACTCAGCGGTTCGCCCGTATTGGCGGAAATTTTCTTGGCCAATCTTTGACCGCGCAAAACGTCCAGCTTGTCGATCTTTGATGTTCACTAACTTATGAACTGATTCATCCTATATGATAATTTTTAAATGATTATGTTTTAGAGGAAGCTGTGAGTTTCCAATTTTTATTTCGCCAGTCAAGCGTCATAGCTCTATGCATTATAATAACGTCTTGCGCACCTGAATCAGGGCCAGCAGAGCTGGATACTCGGCCACTCGAATTGGATACACCTCGGCTTAATAAGTATGCAGACTTCATCCTGACCGCAGATCTTAATAATCTTTCAAATAATCAAAAGAAGATGATTAGTTTGCTGATCGATGCATCAAAAATTATGGACAATCTTTATTGGCGTCAGAGCTACGGTGACAATTATAAAACGTGGCTGGAATTGATCGATGATGCAGATATTCGGCGAATTGCAGAGCTAAATTACGGCCCATGGGATCGATTGGAAGACAATAAACCGTTTATGGAGAGTGTCGGCGCCAGGCCACTTGGAGCCAATTTCTATCCGACAGATATGACCAAAGAAGAGCTTGAGAGGGCTTATTTGCCTGGTAAGAATAGTCATTATTCACTTATTCGTCGCGACGAAGAAGGTATGTTAAAACTGATTCCGTATCACGTTGCCTACAACAATGAACTTAAAGTAGCTGCTAAGTTACTTTACGATGCCGCAGAGCATTCTGACAGTAAAGATTTTGGTAATTTTCTTAAGCTTCGCGCTGCAGCATTAATTAGCGATGAATATCAGGTTAGTGATATGTTTTGGACGGACGTCCAAGGCAATGATATTGACATTGTCATTGGTCCAATAAAATCTTATGAAGATACCTTTCTTGGTTACCGTAAATCCTATGAATCGCATGTACTGGTGAAGGATCTCGAATGGAGTGAGCGACTAAGTCGATTTGCAAGTTTCCTACCAATATTGCAAGAAAGCTTACCGGTTTCGAACGAGTATAAACTGGAAGTGCCAAATTTAAGTTTAAATTTGAATATTTACGATGCTGTTTATTATGCAGGCGCTAGTAATGTTGCGAATAAAGTTACCGAAAATATGTTTAATGATGAGAGTTCGTGGCCAACAAATAGCAAGCGTCGTTTGCAGCCGAAGAATGTTATGCGTGCTAAGTTCGATAAGTTCGTCGAACAAATCGCACATGTATTGATTGATCAATCGCAGCAGCCTGATGTGTCTTTCGACGCATTCTTCTTTAACATAATGTTTAACGAGCTAGCACATAATATTGGCATTAAGAATACGATCGATGGTCGTGGAAAGGTTCGTGAAGTATTGCTCGATATGTCAACGAGCATAGAGGAAGCTAAAGCCGATATTCTGGGGCTATATATGATTACTGAGCTTCATAAGGCTGGCGAACTCGGCGATGTTGATTTGCATGACCACTATGTAACATTTATGGCGGAGTCATTCTGTTCAATTCGATTTGGTGCGTTGAATGCACATAGTAAAGCGAAGATACTGCTATTTAATTTTTTTCAGGATCAAGGTGCTTTTGTGCGTGATATGGAGAGTGGCCGATATCATGTCGATTTTGATCAGATGAATATTGCGATTACGAGATTGTCACAGTTGTTATTAACGATACAAGGTGATGGTGATTATGAAGGTGCAGTTGAGTTTATGGAATCATACGGAACCATCAAATTACAAATGCAGAGTGACCTGAATAGTCTGTTTCAAACGAATATTCCGGTTGGTATTGCTTTCCGGCAAGGTAAATCAGAGCTTAATATTGAATAGATTATTTTGAATTCAACAATGAGGTTGGGTGGTATCGACATAGAATGCAGCCACATCATTGGTGCAAATCAGGCCGCTTATCAAATCGCAATTATTGCTAAGGTACCTTGTAACATGATGCTTTAGTGATTGGTGTCTATCATGCGAAGGAACTCAATACGGGTTCGCGCATCTTTCCTGAAGGCACCAACCATTTGGCTTGTTACCATTGATACATCAGTCTTATGAATGCCACGTGTTGTCATACACTGGTGTTTGGCTTCAATGACGACGCCGACGCCTTTTGGCTGTAAAACATCTTGGATACAATTGGCGATTTGCGCAGTCAATTTTTCTTGAACCTGAAAGCGACGAGCAAAAGTCTCTACGACACGTGCTAGTTTACTTATACCGACAACTTTATTTCTTGGTAAATAGCCGACGTGGGCTTTACCAATTATAGGTGCCATGTGATGTTCGCAGTGCGATTCAAAAGCGATATCACGGAGTACGATCATTTCATCATAGCCTTCCACTTCTTCAAAGGTACGTTCGAGATATTCGAGAGGGTTCTGGCTATATCCGCTAAACCAATCTTCATAAGCGCGCGCAACGCGCCTAGGTGTATCGATAAGGCCTTCACGGCGAGTGTCTTCACCTGCCCATAACAATAAAGTTTGGACGGCTTCCTCAGCTTGTTTACGACTGGGCTTGCGTGGTTTAGCTTGTTTTTTCTTTTTGAAGGCCATGCGTGAATCTTACAGAGCGTTAAGGGTCTTTGGCTAGTGCAACTTAAATATCAAAGCTGATGCCAGTACTACGGAGACCACAGTAACCGTTAGGATTTTTGGCAAGATACTGCTGATGATAATCTTCAGCATAGTGAAAAACATCTAATGGAGAGATTTCAGTGGTTATTTGACCTAATCCCACTTTCTTTAATTCGTTCTGATATATAGCGAGCGATTCTTTGGCGATGAGATACTGCTCACCACCACTCGTCTGGATGATAGAGCGATATTGAGTGCCAATATCGTTTCCTTGGCGATTGCCTTGAGTGGGATCGTGATTTTCCCAGAAAATTTTAAGTAATTTGATATAGCTAATAACGATTGGTTCATAAATAACCATGACGACTTCGGCATGTCCAGTTGCTCCAGTGCAAATCTGTTTGTAGTTTGGATTGGGAGAGTTTCCGCCAGCGAAGCCTACAGCTGTTGAGAAGACACCGTCTGCCTCCCAAAAGCATTTCTCCGCACCCCAAAAACATCCGAGTCCAAATATAGCTTTTTGCAATTCTGCTGCAAAGGGCTCCTGAATTGGATTGCCGTTAACGAAATGACAGTTGGGGTTTTTTGCCTGACTATTGCTTATCACTTTCTCTCTTTTTAATTTTTACTAGGATTGATAGTACGCGACACAACATTGTTGTTCTATGATATCGCTTTTATTTGAAGCGCTCTGTGATTGATTAGATCTGATCTTAGTCGATTACTTTATTTTTTTATTCTTTTCTTTAGTACTTCAAGATCCCTTGATCTATAGAAAAACGGATGCTCGAAAACAATGCCAATAGTTTCCATAAGTTTTCCATTGACGATTTTTGGACGATAGATTCTATTGCGAATTTCTCTTTGAATTATTTGCCGCATATCACTAAATTCTGCTGGAAAAACCTCAGATTGCAGATTTTGAACGCGGCCACGTGCCGATATATTGTATCGAGCTACGACTCGTCCAGTGATTATATTGTCAGGCGATGTACTCTTATTTGATGGGTTGCCAGCGTATATCGGCAATTGGTTTGTTCTCATCGGTACAATTGGCAAAGCGCCTGACAATAATTCACTGCGCAAAGACAAGTGTTCCTCATTGATGGACAAATATTGCCAGATATCTGCATAGATTCTTCGTGCGCGGCCAATTGATCCTGAGTAAATATAGTAGTCAGCAAGCGCTAACTGTGCAGTCACATATTCGCGCTCATCAATATCTTCAAATTTTTCTGCTATCCGCGCACTTCGTTTAAAATATGTTTCCCCAGTTAACATTCCTCTGTCACTTTCATCGAAGGTCCTATCGATAAAGTAGAGTGATTCACCAAGTTTGCGCAGAGGCTTAATCAGTAGTCTACTATTCTTTTCATAGTTCGATTCAATGATTCGAATTACTTTTCTGTAAGTTGCTCGTTCGTCTTTATAGTGCCCCGTACGGCTTTGCCAAGCAGCGCGTTTCATTAATAATGGCAATAAACTTATAGGGTCGCTTTCGAAATTCTTAACGTTCAGGATGTGTATCCTGTCGATAGCATTGCGAGCTTCTTGTATATTTCCTATTCGAATGAAAGTCTCCGCAATTGATTCGAGAATTTCTATTTGGTCACGGTTGTGCGGTCCTTCATTAACATGTGTTATATGTGCGGCTTGATAAAATGTTTTATTTGCTTGATCGGGCCTCCCGCTCGCCAATTGAGACGCACCCAATCCTTTAAGTGGGCCAATTAATGCTTTATCGAGTGGGCCTTCAACTGCTTCAATAATTTCTATAGCTGATGTGAGGTTCTGAATGGCTGCATTGTATTGACCGATTGCATGTTGCACTACACCTAAATTGTTTAGTGCATTAGCTGTTTCCTTGGATCCCAATCCATAAATTCGAATTGCAATTTCGACGATTCTTTTGGCGGTATTATCTGCTTCATCAAGCGTGCCAGCTTGCATGAGCTTTCTGTAGCGAGCGAATTCTTTGAGTAACTGTTCCTCAGTTGTGATATTTAATTCGTCGCCCGAAAAAACTGGAAGTAAACTTTCAGTGGTGGCAACTATTTGCTCTGAAGCTCTGATGATTTTATTGACACTAGGGCTCTGCGCTTCTGAAATTGGCATAAAGAATACTAATAGCAGTAAAGCCAACTTAGAATACGTCTTTCTTTTAATTATTTGTTTTTGAATTTTTTTATCCAGAAATTGAATCGTTCAATATGTTGCCCTATATAGAAGATTAATCATTAGTTCTTTGATTATATATATGTACATCTTGTTGTGGGTATGGGAAGGAGATGCTTTCTTTATCGAATTGCTTCTTAATAGCCTCAGTCATATCAAACATAACACCCCAGTAATCTGTAGATTTGACCCATGGCCGTACAACGAAATTGACGCTGCTGTCTGCGAGTTCAGATACTGCGATCGTTGTTGCGGGCTCAGCTAGAATTCTTTTATCAGTAGCGATAAGGTCTTGCAATGTTTTGCGAACTTTTTCTAGGTCGTCGTTGTAACTAACACCTATCACCATGTCGACTCGTCGTATGTCATTTGCTGAATAGTTCGTTATGACGCTATTCATAATCTGACTGTTTGGTACGATGATTTTTTTGTTATCAGCCGTATTGAGAATAGTTGTCAAAATTTGCACTTGCTCTACACTGCCCGCGATACTCGCCGCTTCAATCCAGTCGCCGACGCGATATGGCCGAAACAAGACGATCAATACACCCGATGCGAAGTTTGAAAGTGATCCTTGTAACGCAAGTCCAACTGCGAGACCAGCAGCACCAAATATTGCGATGAACGATGTAGTTTCGACACCCAATGCTCCGATGGATGCAATGATGACTACAATCATTAATGATATTTGTATTAAGTTGCAGATAAAAGTTTCAAGGGTTTTATCGATAGCCTGCTTCGTCATAATTTTGCTAGTTGCGCCGACTATCAATCGGATAATAAATTTACCGATAAAAAATATCGCAAGTGCAGTGGCAAGCTTTATTGCGAAATCTATTCCCAAATCAACACCTTTATCTTTCAAAAGCATCGGCAGTGTTGACCAGTCAAATGCTGTCAATTCGGTTGTTGTGTCTTCATGCATCAGAAATATTCTCTTATTTATTATTCCATAATATATTTGAATCTAGATTGACACCGAAAAAATTGGGCAACCTCTAGGCTTTGATACGCTTTTTTGACATTAAAATAGTATCTGGCAGATTGCGATCTGCCAAGTAAAGATTACTATCTGGGTGAATCTGTTGATTGAGGGGGTTAATATTGAATCCAAATAAGGCAACTGTGGTCTTGCGTCGATGGTCTCAGCCTATACAATTAATGATATTTACTTAATGAATCTTATAGAAAGCTCCCTCTATAAATAAGAAGATATTAAAAGCTAAAAAATGACTCAACATATCTACAGTCGTCGACCGACCGGCAATAGCGCAATTCCCGATACTATTTTTATTATTCTAATCATTAATGCCCTACTTTTCAGTCTTCAGCAATTCGCCCCTCAGTTCACTTTCAAGTTTCTAGCTTTGCAACCGCTGGTTAGTCCACCAGGATACATCACGCATCCGTTCATACCATGGCAATTGGTGACGTATGGATTCTTGCATAGCACCAGTTCATTAATGCACATTATTTTCAATATGTTGATGCTTTGGATGTTTGGCCGCGATATTGAAGGACTTATGGGTGCGCATCGATTTTTTATCTATTACATGACCTGTGTAGTCGGCGCTGGAATTGTTCAATTACTGGTTGGTGTTCTGCAAGGTGGTGGTGTACCTACGGTTGGCGCGTCAGGCGGTGTATTCGGTATATTGCTTGCTTACGGCCTGGCATTTCCTGAGCGTCGCATCATGTTGATGTTCCCACCGATTCCGATGAGAGCAAAATACTTCGTCATCATGCTTGGTATATTCGAGCTTAGCCTTGGTTTTAGTGGCGTCAAAAATGGTATAGCAAATTTCGCGCATCTCGGAGGGATGCTATTTGGTTTCTGGCTTATAAAATACTGGAGAAAACGGCGTTAGCAAATCTTAGGTATGGTCTTGTTACATTTATTTTTGTGAACGCAGTACCTCATAACATGCGCCCATAGTGTGATAATCGGTTTTTCCAGCCGGAGATTTTTTATTGTCATATTTCTGGTTATCCCGTGTCAGTATTCGATACCAAGCTCCATACTGATGATCGACCATATGTTTCCAACTGTATTCCCAGATTCGACGGTACCAGTCGTGGTAAATTTTTTCATCTGTAGCTTTTGCCAATAGAGCAGCAGCGGCAAAACTTTCGGCTTGCACCCAGAAATATTTATCATCATCGCAAATCCCCCCCTTAGGAGAGAAGCCATAACAAATACCACCATATTCATCGTCCCAGGCTTTATTCAGAGCGGTATCGAATAATTCTCGTGCTCGCTCAAGATGCCAAGCAGCTGGTTGATAGCGATATAAAATTAGTAGTAACTTAGCCCACTCGACTTGATGCCCGGGCTGGAATCCCCAAGGGCGAAATAGATGCTTAGGGTCATTCTTATTATATTCCCAGTCAATTTCCCAGTTACGCTTATAATGCTCCCAGATCAATCCATCCGCTTTTGCGGCCTGCCTAAGCGTAATATTATTTGCCAATTTGGCTGCGCGTTTCAGGTAGCGTGTTTCTTGTGTTGCTTCAAAGGCCCATAACATCGCCTCACAAGAGTGCATGTTGGCATTCTGACCACGATAAGAATTTATGATACTGAAATTTGCATTGGCCTCGTCTGCATAAAGCTCAAATTCTTTATCCCAGAAGTGCGTTTCCATTAAATTCCATGCTTTTTCTATAATTTTATACCCTTCCTTGACGCCAGCTAGTACTGCGGTTGAACCAGCAATAATGACAAATGCAAGGCCGTAACAGTGATTAGTTGCATCCAGAATCGTATTTTTATCTCGCAGCCAAACATAACCACCTGTTGTTTGTTGATAATGCCATTGCTCAAGGTAATTCAACCCATGATGGACCCATTCTTTGTATTTGGGTTGGTTGAAGTAGCGTGCGGCCATCGCATAATTGAAAACAAAGCGAGTGCTACTCACAAGGTGACGTGTAGATGTATCGTAGACCGTTCCGTCGTCACGAAAATGCTGAAAAAAGCCACCGGTTTCATCGTAAACCCGAGGTTCATAGAAAGCGAGGGTATCGCGGATATGTTTTTCAAGAAAACTACTACTAGAGGAATTCGGTTTTTGATTCACGTCATAACCTGCAGTCATTTGCCGAAATACCTAAATTTCGATTCGATTTCCTGTCCGTGCTGATTCAAGGCAGGCTAAAGCTGCAGCCAGCGATCGCTCGCCATCTTCACCTGAACAACCAGGCTCACCCTGCCCTTGGATTGCATCGATAAAAAGATAAATAGTTTTATCATCGATAGAGTGTTGTGTCAGCTCAAACTGCTGCTCACCCTCTGCATTTTTTAGAATAACCGGATCACTGAGTTCTCGTCCCAATACATTATTGATTATCAAAGAGCCTTCACTGCCATGAACCTCAATACCATTATCGGCGTATCTTGTTGTGAACGCAGTATGCACTTGTGCGATGAGATCATTATCAAAACGAAATACGGCCATATTGCCATCTTCAACCATGTCATGGGTTGCCAATCCGGCATGCTGTGACAGGCTTACAACTTCCGTTGGTTCAGCGTTTAATACGCATCGCAACATATCGATGTCATGCACAACGATATCCAGCACTACACCAGCACCGGCGCTAGGATTATTGAGCCGCCAACCCTGAAGATAGTCAGGAAGGTAAACAGCATGGAAGACGCGTGCTGCAAGTGGTTTTCCAATTGCACCTTCAGAGATCAGTGCACGCATTTTGCAAATGCCATCTCCCACGCGCAGTTGATGATTAGTCGCTAGCACTACGCCTGCTTCGTGACATGCAGTAATCATTTCCTGGGATTCATTAAGGTTCATCGCCAACGGTTTTTCACACAGTATGTGTTTTCCCGCTTTTGCTGCTGCTAACACTTGTTGGTGATGTAATTCATTGGTGGTGCTTATATAAACTGCATGAACATCGGTATCTGCTAGTAATTCAGTTAGTGAACTTGCTGCATGAGGGATATTATTTTCTGCCGCATAAGTCTTGCCACGTTCGGGGTTACTGCTGAATACGCTGACGACTTCACATTCTGGATGATTTCGCATCGCTGGTATCATCGTATCTCGTGCAATACGGCTTGCACCTATCAGGCCGATGCCAATAGTCATAGAAAAATCCTTTTTTAGATTTTAGAATAAATAATAACGTATGTTATATGTATTAGTATGTGATTATTGTCTAGTTTAAGTATTTAGTATTATTTTTTTGGAGGCACTCAAAGATGGGTTTGGAGGTAGATGATATAAAAACTGAGATAGTTAATTCAAAAAAACTACTCAGGCAAAACGGTATCAACTATACAGAGGTCTTTAAAGACATGAGTGCTTCTCTGAAGCAGGAAATTGAAGAAATCAAGGCTCTGAGAGATAACGGGTTATCAGTAATACCTGAAATTAATTTCAAATCATTGAGTGACGAGGGATTTAGCGACGACGATAGGGCTCTCGTTAAAAAACGTGGCTGTGTAATTATTCGGAATACATTTGAATCTTCGCTCGCGCAGGACTGGAATGAAGAACTAGGGAGCTATATTAAGGAAGTCGGTTATTACGAAAATCCCGATAAAGGCCTCGATAAATACTTTTCTTCACTTCAGAAGGGTAAATATCACCATCCACAGATTTTCAGTGTGTACTGGTCAAAGCCACAGATTCAGGCACGCCAACATGAAAATCTGGCCATAGTAAGAAGATTTTTGAACAGCTTATGGAAAAACCATGTTGATGGTAAGCCTGTATTTGATCCAAACCGGGAATGTACTTATGCGGACCGAACTCGCAGACGTGAACCGGGTGACAATTCATTGGGGATCAAACCGCATGTTGATGGCGGTTCTGTTGAGCGCTGGTTGAAAAGTTCTGGTTTTCAATCGGTATATCGACATTTACTGGATGGTAATTGGGAAAACTATAACCCATTCGATGCTGCTTATCGTAACGAAACCAGCCAGATTGCATCACCGGCAGTTTGTAGTATGTTTCGCACCTTTCAGGGCTGGATTGCTTTGAGTTCACAAGGTCCAGGCGATGGAACTCTGCAATTAATACCTAGTACGCGTGTTCTAGGCTGGATGATTTTACGTGCCCTGCAGGATGATGTGCCGGAGGACGAATTATGTGGCGCGCAGCCTGGACGTGCCTTGTCCTGTGATCCTGAATGGCACGGTCTAGCATTGGAAGGTTTATGTACTATTCCGAAAATGCAGGTAGGCGATAGTATCTGGTGGCATGGGGATACGGTTCATGCGGTTGAGGATGAGCATAAAGGAAAGGAATCTAGCAATGTTATCTATGTAGGTGCAGCACCCTATTGTAAGAAGAATGTGAGTTTTCTGGATGCGCAGGCTAAGAGTTTTATGTTAGGTGAAAGTTCACCAGACTTTGCACCTGAAAATTATGAGCTGGATTTCGAAGGTCGGGCGCGGATCAGCGACCTTAGCGAGCTCGGTAAGAAGCAGATGGGTCTCGAGGCTTGGTAAGTTTGGGACTATAACAACTAATACATGGTAAAAAGAGAGCATGGCCCGAATCGCATTAATACTTTTCGCCATCTTAAGTAGTGCTGCACTTATGGCAGAAATTTTGCAATCTCTTGAAGTCAGGCATGAGGGAAGACATTACCATTTGGTATCCGAGAGTTATTTGAGTGCACCCATAGAAGAGGTATTCAAGGTATTAGTTGATTATGAACAGTTTGAAAAAATCTAAAGCATTTTTACAGATGCTGGATATATGGATCCAAATTCTAATGGCGATTCGGTGGTTTATACGACCATAAGAGGTTGTGTTCTATTTTTTTGTAAAAGCTTTCATCGCATAGAGCGACTTGAATTAAGCCCACCTGTTTTTATTCGTGCCACTGTTTTGCCAGAGCAAAGTGATTTCCTATATTCGGTTTCCGAGTGGGAACTGGAATCTAGAAATGGTGGAACTTTTATTAGATATTCTATGGAAATGGAACCGGATTTTTGGGTGCCTCCCGTCATTGGGCCCTGGGCAATAAAGATGCGTTTGGAGCGCGACGCCCGTCCGGCGTTAGATAGGCTTGAAAGTGCAGCCCAGGAGAACACTACAGTAAGCACAGCACTGAAGTAATGGAATGTAACAATACCTGCGTTGTGACTGGCTTCGTTTTGATGGGTAAGTAATCTTGCGCTTTATGCTGATGTAACGAAGTGCGTTATGGCGATTGGTTCACAGTTCAAAATGACTCAAGACGGGCGGGTACTAGTATATATAAAGGGTAGGGTGGCATGGTCTTATGCGTACCCTTAAGGACGAACCCCAATATATGCGGTGCAGTTACTTATCTAAAAGTAATAGTAAGTGGTCACCAAATGGTCACCAATACATTTTGTAGAGATGAAAAGCATACCGACACGAAACTATGAAAGCGTTGGTATCAGTTGTTTTTAGGTTGGTGGGCCCGGGAGGACTCGAACCTCCGACCAAGGGATTATGAGTCCCCTGCTCTAACCAACTGAGCTACAGGCCCTTCATTTTATTCCTCGAGCAGAAAACTCCGTAGCTGATCTGAACGTGTTGGATGGCGTAATTTACGCAGTGCTTTTGCCTCAATCTGACGAATACGCTCACGAGTCACATCAAACTGTTTTCCTACTTCCTCTAACGTATGATCAGTATTCATATCAATACCGAAACGCATGCGGAGTACTTTTGCTTCACGAGGTGTAAGGCCAGCAAGAACTGAGTGAGTGGTTTTTTTAAGGCCTGAAGTTGTCGCATTATCGACTGGCGAGTGTACTGTCTGATCTTCGATGAAGTCACCGAGATGGGAATCTTCTTCATCGCCAATTGGTGTTTCCATTGAAATTGGCTCTTTCGCGATTTTCAATACTTTACGAACTTTATCTTCAGGCATTTCCATTCGTTCTGCCAGCTCTTCGGGCAGAGGCTCACGCCCCATTTCTTGTAGCATTTGCCGTGATATACGATTAAGTTTGTTGATTGTTTCGATCATATGAACTGGAATCCGAATAGTTCGAGCCTGATCTGCGATAGATCGCGTAATTGCTTGGCGAATCCACCACGTTGCATATGTTGAAAACTTATAGCCGCGTCGGTATTCAAACTTGTCAACGGCTTTCATTAAACCGATATTTCCTTCCTGAATTAGATCCAGGAATTGCAAGCCACGATTCGTATATTTCTTCGCGATGGAAATAACTAGACGTAAATTAGCTTCAACCATTTCTTTTTTAGCGCGACGAGCCTTGGCTTCACCAATCGACATTTGCCGATTAATTTCTTTGATTTCTGCAATGTTAATTTGCGTAGCCATTTCGACAGCAATGAACTTTCGCTGGCAACGGATTATATCGTCTTTTAGTTTGGCAAGGATTGATGAGTGTTTGCGTTTAGCGCGAATGTGTTTTTCTATCCATTCATAGTTAGTTTCATTCTTTTTAAAGCTAGATATGAAATCTTTACGTGGCATACCCGCATCGCGGACGCAAATTTGCATAACTGTCCGTTCCTGAGTGCGAATAATTGATACGACATCACGAAGATTACTCACAAGAGCATCAAAAAGTTTTGGCGCGAGCTTAAGTTCCATGATTTGATCAGCCATTTCGGATAGCGCTTTAATGGTGCGCTTTTCCTTGAAGCCATACTTCTCGAGGTACTTCAAACTACGTTTGTAATGACTGCGAATAGCCTTGATACGAGCTTTCACTTCATCTGGATCAGGGCCAAGATCAATAACTTCTTCATCATCATCTGATTTTGGTGCGGGTGGTTTAATCTCTTCAGGCTCATTCGGGTCAATAAACCCAATAACGAAATCCTGCATACGAGTTTCATCATTAAAAACCCTGTCTGCAACTTCAAGTAGCGCTTGAACAGTTGGCGGGAAACTCATCATATGATACTTGACTTGATTCAGGCCGGCCTCTATTCGTTTGGCGATCTCGATTTCGCCCTCACGCGTCAGGAGTTCGACTGTGCCCATTTCGCGCATGTACATGCGAACTGGGTCAGTTGTCCGTCCAAATTCCGCATCGACGCTGGCGAGGGCAGCTTCCGCTTCTTCAGCACCGTCGTCGTCAGTAGCCGTTGCATCTGACAGGGTAATTGATTCAGCATCAGGTGCCTTTTCATGCACAGCAATACCCATATCGTTAATCATATTAACTATGTCTTCGATTTGTTCCGAATCTACGATGTCATTCGGCAAGTGGTCATTGACTTCCGCATATGTCAAATAGCCTTGTTCCTTGCCGCGGGCAATTAATTCTCTTAGTTGCTGTGCTTGCTTGCCGCCTACAGCTACCTTACTTTTTTCGGTCAAGACAAAACCCCTACGATTATAAGATAAAAACGAATAATGTTACTCTTTTCAAAGAATGTGATCTACTTATTTTCATATAATCAGCACGTTAGCGCTGTCGCTTCAGCTCTGATTTTTCGTCGTCACTCAGGCCTTCAAATCTTTGTTTCTCGATTAAGAATTGAATTCTTTCCTTGCGACCAGCCAGCACTAGCTGTTCCAGGCATTCCTCAAGCTCTGCGACAGCATTAAATTTTTCGTCAATCGGAATATTTGCAGCAGCCAGTTTATTCAGATGTTGGCCTTGTTCATCATGTCGCCAGCGCTCTAACAGTCCAGCAGTCGTTATAGTGGGCTCAGATTGTGTGGCTTTAATGAGAGCGAGCAATAAATTAACTCCTACCCTTTTTGAGTCGACCAATTTTTCTATATTAAGTTTCGCTCCAGCCTCTGGATGATTTAAAATCAAGGTTATCGCTCGTCGAACGACAGAAAGTCCAGCGCTGGCTCTTGGCTCCTGCTGATTCTTTATACGGCGCTGCTCTGCAATCTGTGATGAATTATTATTTTTCTGATTTGTTGCCATCATCATGTTGAGTTTTTGCCCCGTTAGCCCAACGGCTGCAGCAAGGCTTTCAATTAATAATTCTCGATAAACTCCGGTCGGTAATTTTTTAATAAGTGGGGAAGCCATTTCAGCGAGTTTTGCTCGGCCATCTATTGTAGTCATATCCACTTGAGAGCTAAGCTCATGTATCAGAAACTCAGATAGTGGCAATCCCGAATCTATCAGCTTCATAAACTCGGCGGTGCCATTCTCATTAACGAAAGAGTCTGGGTCATGGCCGTTTGGCAGAAAAACAAATCGAATTTGCCTTCCTTCGCGGATTTGCGGCAATGCATTTTCAAGCGCTCGCCAGGCAGCTTTTTTTCCAGCATTATCACCATCAAATGCAAAATAGATGTTTTCTGTCAGCCGAAATAATTTATTCAGATGATCATTAGTGGTTGCGGTACCCAAAGTTGCGACGGCAAAATCGATGCCATGTCTTGCCAGCGCTACAGTGTCCATATAACCCTCCACCACAACTAGACGCTCGATGTGCCTGAGTGCCTGACGGGCTTCATAAAGGCCATAGAGCTCACGCCCCTTGTGAAACAGAACTGTTTCAGGAGAATTCATGTATTTGGGTTCGTCATTTCCCATTATCCGGCCACCAAAGCCAATTGTACGGCCACGAGTATCTCGAATTGGGAAAATGATGCGATCTCGAAAGCGGTCGTAATACTTGCCGTTATCTTTGCGAACAATGAGTCCGCTCGCTAGTAGCCTTTCTTCTGCTTCTTTGGACTTACCAAAACCATCTAGAACATTGCTCCAACCATCGGGTGCAAAGCCAATACCAAAGCGCTTCGCAGTTGGACCATCAATCCCCCTGTTCTTTAAATACTCAATCGCTGCTGGTGTTTTTTTAAGGCATGATTGCCAGTGACGTGTTATGGAATCCATGAGCGAGAATAGCTCATCATAGCGCTGCACAGGCTGATCACTTTCATTCCGCGGAACCTCCATGCCCATAGAGCTCGCGAGGGTTTCGATAGCATCGATAAAGCTCATGTGATTAAATTCCATAAGGAATCCGATTGCAGTCCCATTGGCGCCGCAACCAAAGCAATGGTAGAAGCCTTTACTCGGGCTAACGGTAAACGACGGTGTTTTCTCATCGTGGAATGGACAACAGGCCTTGAACTCACGCCCAGCTTTTTTTAGCTGGATATGGCGACCCACAACCTCGACAATATCTGCTCTAGTGATCAGATCATCAATAAAATCTTGAGGAATTAATCCTGCCATATGAATTTAAATTTCACTTAGTTACCCGTGAGTCTTAGAGGTTTTATTATTATATGAAGCATAGCCTAATGTTGAGGTTTTGCTAGAGCGCAAAAAATACACCAGTCTGCGAGGGTAGTTTAGTTGGAGTTTAGCCGCTTTTTTATTAAAGCGCTGACAGCACCCATATCGGCTCTACCAGATGCCTTTGCTTTGATCTGCCCCATAACCTTACCCATATCACGAATATTATTTGCGCCTGTCACCTGAATGACTTCATCGATCATGATGGTTAGCTCATTGGTTGATAATTGCGCTGGAAGATATTCATTAAGAATTACGATTTCGGCGCGCTCAATAGCAGCGAGATCTTTTCGATTTCCTTGCTCGAATTGCTTAACTGAATCACGTCGCTGTTTAACCATTTTGGTTAATACGCCAAGAACGGTGGACTCGTCAGTTTCTTTTCGCTCATCAACTTCAATTTGTTTGATAGCAGCAAGAATGAGGCGTATTACTCTCAACCGGTCTTTCTTGCCGGCCTTCATGGCAGACTTCATATCTTCCATGATTTGATTTTTAAGGGATATTGCGATGCAGCGAACCTCAGATTTAATACAAGCGTGTGCGCCTGGCATCATCGCGAGATATTTTTTTCAGGTGGCGCTTTACGGCTGCGGCTTTCTTACGCTTACGCTCTTGTGTTGGTTTTTCATAGAATTCACGACGACGTAATTCAGTAAGAATTCCCGCCTTTTCACAGGCGCGCTTAAAACGACGCAGTGCAGCATCAAAATACTCGTTCTCTTTTAATCGAACGCTTGGCATTGTTTAAGTATTCCGTCCAAATATAAATAAACCCGGCACATGGCCAGGACTCGGTCGCGAATGGTAACCTCACATTTGGCGGTTTGCAAAGGGTTCAGGTTATTATTTACCTACTATGGCTAATCAAACAATCACTCTTGGAATTGAATCTAGTTGCGATGAGACTGGAGTTGCACTTTATAGTCTTGAAAAAGGACTGATTGCACACGCCTTGCACAGTCAGGTGGATTTGCATTCTGACTATGGTGGTGTTGTCCCAGAAATCGCTTCTCGCGACCATGTTCGGATGCTTTTACCTTTGATTCAAAAGGTTATGGATGAAGCTGGCATCGAGAAACCAGATTTAATCGCTTATACGGCGGGTCCGGGCCTGGTTGGAGCTCTTATGGTAGGCGGCGGCATGGCAAATGGACTAGGACTGGCATGGGGCTGTCCGGTTATTCCTGTGCACCATATGGAAGGACATTTATTGGCGCCCATGTTGGAAGATAATCCGCCTGATTTTCCGTTTCTGGCTCTTCTAGTATCAGGTGGACACACTATGCTCATTTCTGTTCAGGGACTTGGTGAGTATAAATTGTTGGGCATGACTCTCGATGATGCGGCAGGGGAGGCCTTTGATAAGACTGCTAAATTATTAAGTCTTGGTTATCCTGGTGGACCATTGTTGGCTGCACTGGCGGATGAGGGTGACGACAATGCATACGCTTTTCCGCGACCGATGATGAATAAACCCAATCTGGATTTCAGCTTTAGTGGACTTAAGACAGCGGTAATGCTGCAAGTTCGAAAATCTGAAGCTAATGGTGAACTCGATGCTAATCGCGCGAATATTGCAGCCTCTTTCCAGCGCGCTGCTGTTGATGTTCTTATCGGTAAGTCACTAAAAGCAGCTTCAATTGAAGGCTTGGAAAGGATTGTAATTGCAGGTGGGGTAGGGGCGAATCGATTACTACGCAGTGAAATGGAGCGGCAATTTTCTGGCGATGTTTTTTATCCAAGATTTGAGTTTTGTACCGATAACGGTGCGATGATCGCGATTGCGGGTGCATTACGGTATTTGGAAGCAACAGACCCTAAAGAAATTAAGGCACAGGCAAGATGGTCACTAGAAACGCTGGGCATTCCAGCGGCCTAATTCACGGAAGGAACTATGGATAAAATTTTTCTTAGCGAACTTAAAATTGATACCGTCATTGGTATTTTTGAATGGGAGCGTCGCATTCGTCAGGCGGTCATCATCGATCTCGAGATGAGTGCAGATATTACGAAGGCTGCTATGACAGACAATGTTATTGATACATTGAATTATAAATCCGTCGCGAAACGGATTCAAGAATTCGTAGCTGAGTCGAGTTTTCAGCTTATCGAGACGCTGGCAGAGCACATTGCAGCGATAATTCGCAATGAGTTTTCGGTGGCGTGGGTTAAAGTTCGAGTAAATAAGCCAGGTGCAATTCGTGGATCAAAAGCGGTTGGGGTTGAGATTGAGCGTGGCGCGCAGTCAAGTTGATGGCAGGCATTTATCTCAGTTTGGGCAGCAATGATTCGCCAGACGTGAACTTAGCGATAGCGATTCGAGAGCTTGAAGCCCGTTATGGCGAACTTAAGCGATCTGCGGTATACCAAGGCGCAGCTGTCGGCTTTGACGGTGCTGATTTTCTGAACCTTGTCGTGAGCCTTCAATCAAATCAAACGCCACTAGACATTTGTCATGAGATTGAACTTATTCACAATGTGGCTGGTCGGGTACGAGAAGATAATAAATGGGGGTCACGCTCTTTAGATATTGATCTATTACTTTATGATGACCTTGTGAGAGATGAGCGGCCAGTACGAGTGCCGCGTGATGATATTTTGCGCTACAGCTTCGTATTGCGCCCGATAGCGGAACTGGCACCTAACTTGGTCCATCCTGTGACTGGTAATACTGTTTTAGAACATTGGCTGAATTTTGATGACAAAAACCAACCATTAGAAAGGGTGAATGTTAATTGGTAATTAAGGGTTCGTGTAGATATGCTGTTTCGCATACTCACAGCTTTTATTATCCAGTGGAGCGGCCGCCGTCGACTGCTATGATCTGGCCCGTTACATAGGTCGCATCGCGCATCAAATAAAGTACGCATCCAGCAATATCGGCAGGCTCTCCCGCACGACTCAACGGTATCTGCCTCAGAATGCTCTGCTGAGTTGCCTTTGTCATTTCATTTTCTGGCCAGATAATCGCACCTGGTGAGACGCCGTTCACACGAACATCTGGAGCAAGTTCTTTTGCCAGTGAGCGAGTTAGCATCGCAAGTCCTGCTTTTGCAGAGCCGTATAAAACGTGATCAAGCAGAGGCTTATTCGCGTAAATATCTACAATATTAACTATCGCACCATTATATTCACGCAAATAAGGTGCAGCTGCTTGCGCTAAAAAAAGTGGTGCTTTTAAGTTACTACCCAAAATGTCGTCCCATTGCTGCTCAGAGATGCTGCCTATAGGTGTGGGGTAGAAGGTCGAAGCATTATTGACCAGACCATTTAAGCTGCCACCCCAACTGACGACCTCGTCGATCAAAGACGATAGAGTATCCACTTTCCTTAGGTCCGATTGAAAAACTGCAGCGGAATTAGGACGTAATTTATTTAATCCAGCTGCAAGTGATTTGGCTTCATCTGCTGAATTACGATAGTGAATTGCAATGCGCGCATCGTTTTTATGTAGGCATGTCACAATGGCTGCGCCTATTCGGCGAGCAGCGCCAGTTATAAGAATAACTTTGTCGTCGAGTGTTTTTTCTGGCATACCATCATTCATAAAGACATTATTACGTATATGCAATACGAACAGCCAGCATCTCTTCCAAAACCCGACCAACTAAGCGGAGCACATTGCGCGCGGGTTGCACGTCATATCAGCACAAAAATTCAAGAAGCAGGTGGTCAAATTAGTTTTGCAGAGTTTATGCATGAGGCGCTTTACTCAAACGGCCTGGGTTATTACAGCGCGGGTTCGATAAAATTTGGTAGGGATGGTGATTTCATTACAGCACCTGAAGTGTCGGCAGTCTTTGGTAGAGTTCTGGCGCGCCAATGCGCTGAGGTCTTAGCTGAGGTTGATAGTGGCGAAATTCTGGAGTTCGGCGCAGGTAGTGGCAAACTCGCTATTGATATTTTATCGGTGCTTGAAGAACAAGGTATGTTGCCTGTTGCTTACAATATTTTCGAGATCTCGCCGGATCTTGTCGAAAGGCAGAAAAATAGGTTGCAGGCTGAACTACCACATTTAGTGGAGCGGGTTCGCTGGCTTTCAGTAATACCCATTAATTTTGAAGGAGTAATTATTGCCAATGAGGTTCTTGATGCGCTACCTGTAGAGCGTTTCGTGCGGCGGGAATCAGGAATATTCCAGATGCTTGTCTCTCTTAGTGGCGATACATTCGTTTGGGCCGAAACTGAGGCCCCAGAGCAACTAGCCATTGCTGTAGCTAGCATTGAAAGTGAGATCGCTGAACCTCTTCCATTGGGTTACCGTTCAGAAGTTTGCTTCGCGTCGTCAACTTGGATAGCTGAATTGGCCGAATGCCTGCGATACGGCGCCGTATTTCTGTTTGACTATGGCGTATCGCAGCGCGAATACTATGCGCCCGATCGTGATGATGGATGGTTGCGCTGTCACTATCGGCATCATGTGCACAATGATCCGCTGATACTACCAGGCATTCAGGATCTAACCGTTTGGATTGATTTTTCGTCCGTCGCATCTGCAGCAGTCGCCGGCGGACTCAATATTCTGGGATACCAAACACAATCCCAATTCCTTATGGGGGGAGGACTCGAAATCGAAATGCAAGGGTTTACCGATTTGCCCGTCATGCAGCAACTCGAATTGTCCAGTCAGATCAAAACACTTACTCTTCCTGGGGAAATGGGTGAAAACTTCAAATGCATGGCGTTGGGCCGTGGCGATATCACTTTGCCATCGGCATTTAAGTTCGCTGATAGGACGCAGACACTTTGACCACATTACAGATCGTCATACTTGCTATTGTGCAGGGCATTACTGAGTTTCTGCCGATTTCAAGCTCGGGGCATCTCGTGTTGGTGTCGTTCTTATTTGAGTGGGTCGACCAGGGCTTGGCATTTGACGTCGCAGTGCATTTCGGATCTCTTGCAGCCGTGTGTATTTTCTTTCGAAAAGACTTTGCCTCATTGTTATTAGGAAGTGCACAAATACTCGGTGGTAATATTAAGATGCCCGAGTCAAGAATGGCGCTAGCGATAGCGCTTGCTACAATTCCGACTGCAATAGTAGGCCTCTTAGTTATTTCCTGGATAGAAAACAATCTTCGTGATCCAGCCATTATCGTTTATACCTTGTCGAGTTATGGAATCGTGATGGTATTGGTTGACCACTTTGCCAGCCGTAAAAGGAATATATCGACCATTGGATTGAAGGACGCGCTAATTATTGGCTGCGCCCAAGTGCTTTCACTAGTTCCTGGTACATCACGCTCGGGTGTAACAATCACAGCAGCACGACTACTAGGCTTTGAGCGGCAAGATGCCGCTCGATTTTCTTTTCTATTGTCAGCGCCAATCATCTTGCTGGCCGCAGGCTACAAGTTTTTGCAAATGTTAATGAGTGGTGTGACGGTTGCTTGGGGACAATTAGGTTTGGGCGCTTTGATCGCCTGTATCGTCGCTTATTTTAGTATAGGATTTTTCATGCGGATTGTTACTCGCGTAGGGCTCGCACCATTCGCGATTTATCGATTATTACTGGCCGCTTATATTCTTTACGTATTGATTTAGATTTTTTGTTCTTTTTCTGATTATCAGCCCGATGTGGGTAATGTAAAACCTCTCTCGGGTTTCTTTTTTCACGGTATCATTTAAACAGACTATTCAGAGTTCCCTAAAGTTTTCTATAGCTTTTACTCTGGCCTCTCGTATAGCAATTGGAATTTTCGCACCCTGATTTTTTTCAGCAATAGCCTTCGCATTGATCGAAGATGCTACCGCGAGCGCCTCACGCAAAAAATCAGACTGCGGGTAGGCGCGATTTTCGAGACCTGTACGACCTTTTGCATCAGCCTCGCAAGCGATTAGGAAATGCTCGAATCTTTCAGGGCGACGGAATGCATCAGTCTTTTCAAGTAAATCTAGGATCGATGTGTTACGTAATTCCAGTGCTCGATGACAATGAGTGTGAAATTGAGCAACTATGATACCCAAATCACAACAAGATTTCGGAATGGGTAGGCGATTACCTAGCTCACGGACGAGTCTAGCTCCACGAGCCTCATGTCCAGGGTGATTGGGTAGCATATCCTTTGGGGTCGTACCCTTGCCAAGGTCATGGGTAAGCGCGGCAAAGCGCACCGATAATTCAGGGCTACGTTGTTCGGCTTGATCCAAAACCAGCATTGTATGCAGTCCAGTATCAATTTCTGGGTGCCATTTAGCCGGCTGAGGAACACCGAATAGCGTCTCGAGTTCAGGTAATAGACGCTCCAGCGCTCCACAGTTGCGTAATACTTCAAAAAACACGCGTGGGTTCTTGCCGCGAAGTGCCTCTTCAGTTTCCCTCCATACGCGATCTGGTGCCAGGGTATCTACTTCACCTGCATCCACCATCGATCGCATAAGTTTCATCGTCCCACTAGAGATTCGAAATTCAAACGACGAAAACCTGGCCGCAAATTTAGCGACTCGAAGTATTCGCACTGGATCTTCACTAAAAGCATCAGAGACATGTCGAAGCATACGTTTCTCAATGTCCTTTAAACCACCATGTGGGTCTATTAGATTGCCTTCATCGTCTTTTGCGATCGCATTAATTGTTAAGTCACGGCGCGAAAGATCCTCTTCTATGGAAACGGTCTCTGAAAAATCAAATGTGAAACCGTGATACCCGGGGCCAGTTTTACGCTCCATTCGTGCAAGTGCATATTCTTCGTTAGTCTTTGGGTGAAGAAAAACTGGAAAATCCTTACCAACTTGTTTGTAACCATTGGCAATTAGAATTTCGGGTGTTGCGCCCACAACACACCAGTCACGCTCTTTTAGCGATATACCTAGTTGTTCATCGCGAACAGCACCACCAACGAGAAAAATCTGCATATCAGAATTGTAACTGACATTTTGATTTAACGTTCCAGCCATTGAGTTGGCAGAGTATTCTTAATAAGAATGTCTGAGGTCTTAATAATTCTACTCTTGACGCTATTCGGTTGCTATGAAGTAGTGGATATCTCAATAATGTATCTTTAATCTAGCGAATTTGAAGCAATAATGTTCTGTCACCACGACGGATGTTTAGGAATAAAATATCATAACGCGAAGCAATTTCTTGTAAGTCGTCTAAGCTTTTGACTGGCGCTCGATTAACGTGCGTAATTAAATCGCCAGCGCGAAGCCCTCTTTGCGCTGCTGGAGTACCTTCCTGAACTTCGCTGATTTCAATGCCATTACCTCTTAATTTAGAAGCTACAAGGAATGTAGAGCCAGCCAATCCAGGATGAATTTCTTCACCCAGAACGACTTGACTTCGCTTCTGACCTAATTCTGCTTTAGTTGAATACGATTTGTTATCACGCATATATCCGATTTCGATTTGTTCGCCGGATCTTAATAAACCGATGCGATTTCTAAGCTGAGGCGCACTGTCAATTTTTTTATCATTTAGATCAACGATAATGTCACCAACTTGAAGTCCGGCATGCTCTGCTGTGGAATCAGCTTGTATGCCGGTGATTAAGGCGCCACTGTCAATGTCATTACCCAATGCTTCCGCATCTTCAGCATCAATCGTCTGAATATTGACACCCAGAAGTCCGCGCCTGATTTCGCCGAAGTCTAAAATTTGTTTCATTATAGACCCAGCGATTTCTGTAGGTACCGCAAATCCGATTCCAACATTACCTCCTGTTCGACTGATGATTGCTGAGTTAATGCCAATCAATTCACCGTTCATATTGACCAGTGCACCACCAGAATTACCTGGATTGATTGATGCATCAGTTTGAATGAAGTCTTCATAGCCATCTCTACTGATGCCTGAGCGTCCGAGTGCGCTGATAATGCCAGAGGTCACTGTATGGCTTAATCCAAACGGATTACCAATCGCAATGACGAAATCACCTACTCTAACTCCTGTGGAGTCGCCGATGGCCATTTCAGTCAGGCCATCGGCATCGACTTTGATAACGGCAATGTCTGTAGCTGGATCGGAACCAACGATTTCAGCATCATGGATAGTGCCATCTTTCAACGAAATCTGAATAGCATTCGCGTCGCTGACGACATGATGGTTTGTGAGGATATGTCCTCGTTCAGAATCAACTATGACGCCGGAGCCAGCACTAGCAATTTCTTGCATACCACTACGGCCACCACCATCAGGGAGTCCAAAGAAACGTCGAAAGGCTTCGTTATCAAATGAATTTCGTCTTGCCACAGTTTGACTGACGCGAATATTTACGACTGCAGGTGATACTTCCTCGACTAATGAAGCGAGGCTGGTGACTGTTTGATCATTGACTCTTTGCGGCAGCGCCGCATTGGCAAGTGATATATAGACCAATGTAATAAGTAACGTGGGAATGAAAAATTGTGTTTTGAACGTCATATTTATTCTCTATCAATGCTGTACATAATGCCCAGAATTAGTATCAAGCAGTTAAACCAATCGTAAAGTAATAGGTTAAATGAAATTATAGAACTAAATAAAGATTTTTAAACGAACTTATTTGTTTTGATTAGATATATTTCCTTTTTCTACTTTTATTTACGATATGAATCGTAATCTATCATTCTAAGGTTGCATAAGCATGGGGAGAATTTCTTAATATAACTATGGGATTGCACTAAAATATCGGGACGCTGAGATGCCTTTTGAGGAGGATAATATATTGAGAAACTTAGGTATTTTCATGATGTAGGCACTAAAATCAATTTTTAGAACTGCCACTATATCTAGTGGCAGTGAAATTTCATAAAAGTAACTTTTTTTTTACCATATTTTTAAATAACTTACTTACTAATAATAAATAAGTAATTGATTTTTATCATAAAATAGACTATTAGATAAATATATAAAGTGCTTGACAGAAGTTCAATTCGGGCATAGTCTTGTCTTCACTTAGGCACAACATCTTGTGCCTACTCTAAAGGGGAAAAAGGCCACTTAAGGCTATCGTCGCACGTTTTTTTTAGCTGTCGGCGTGTGGGATTTTTTGCAAAAAAATAAGCTATTCATGATGTTTTCGGAAATAACCGGAGGGGGTAAAAAGATAAATGAAGTCTGCTGTGAATATGAAAACACACACGGTTACTGACGTTACATTTCAGCCCGCATCACTGGATATATGGGATACGAAATATCGGTTAACAGCTAAGGATGGCTCAAAAATCGATGAGAATATTGATGACACCTACAAGAGAGTTGCTAAAGCGCTAGCTGACGTAGAGATCGAATCAAAGCGCGAACACTATTTTAAGGAATTTCTCTGGGCGCTTCGTTCTGGGGCAATTCCGGCTGGTCGTATTATTTCCAATGCAGGCGCTCGAGAGCACAAGCCAGCAACTTCTACGATTAACTGCACGGTGTCTGGCACTGTTGGTGACTCGATGGGCAGTATTCTCGACAAGGTTCATGAAGCAGGGCTCACTCTAAAGGCCGGTTGTGGAATTGGTTATGAGTTTTCAACACTACGCCCAAAGGGAGCCTATGTGACAGGAGCTGGCGCGCATACATCTGGTCCTTTGTCATTCATGGATATTTACGACAAGATGTGCTTTACCGTTTCATCGGCTGGTGGACGCCGTGGCGCACAAATGGGTACCTTCGACGTAGGTCATCCGGATGTCGTAGAATTTATTCGTGCTAAACGTGAAGATGGTCGCTTGCGGCAGTTTAATCTTTCTTTGCTCGTGACTGATGAATTTATGCAGGCAGTTATCAATGAAGATGAATGGAAACTCGCATTTCCGGTCACATCGAAAGAGGTTGATGTTGACGGACTTGATGTTTCTGATGAGTCACAGTTTGTATGGCGAGAATGGCCTGAAGTTGGTGATTATGTGTTGAGCAGTGAGGGCTTAGCAGCATGTAAAATCTATAAGACTTTGCCTGCTCGACGAGTCTGGGACATGATCATGGCACTAACTTATGATTTCGCGGAGCCTGGTTTCGTGCTTATCGATAAAGTTAATGAAATGAACAATAACTGGTTTTGTGAAAATATTAGAGCAACCAATCCGTGCGGAGAGCAACCATTACCACCATACGGTTCTTGCTTGTTAGGCTCGGTGAATCTAACGCGCTTTGTCGATAAGCCGTTTACTGAGAATGCTACGTTTGATTGGGGTGGCTTCCGCAAAGTAGTCAAAGTCTTTACACGAATGCTTGATAATGTTGTTGAGATTAACGGATTGCCATTGCCTCAGCAGCGCAATGAAATTCAGCGTAAACGTCGCCATGGTATGGGCTTCTTAGGTCTTGGTTCGTCAATTACAATGATGCGCATGAAATATGGTGAGCCCGCCGCCGTTGAATTTACAGAAGAGGTTTCGCGTCAGTTGGCGATAGCCGGCTGGGAGGAAGCCCTCGAACTGGCTGAAGAAAAAGGGCCGGCACCGATAATGAATGAGAATTTTGAAGTGACCGATGAAATGTTATCTAAGCGTCCTGAGATGCACAATGACGGTTACAAAGTTGGCGACATGGTGCCAGGACGTATACTGCATGCTCGTTATAGTCGCTATATGCAGTTGGTGGCTGCCGAAGCGCCAGAACTAATTGAAAAACTCGCCGAAATAGGTGCGCGTTTCACTCACCACAGTTCGATTGCACCGACAGGTACAATTTCTCTATCTTTGGCAAATAATTCCAGTAATGGTATTGAGCCGAGCTTCGCGCATCACTATTTTCGCAATGTGATTCGAGAGGGTAAAAAGACCAAGGAGAAGGTCGACGTTTTTTCATTTGAATTACTCGCTTACCGCGAGATAATTGACGCTGGGGCGATGCCAGGCGGGATGGGTGATGATCTGGGTTCTGGTAATTTGCCAGAATATTTCACCGTAGCTGATGAGGTGTCACCAAAACAGCACGTTGATATTCAGGCTGCGGCGCAAAAATGGATCGACTCTTCGATTTCCAAGACGGCAAATGTGCCGACTGATTACAACTATGATGATTTCAAAGATATTTACTTATATGCGTATCAGCAAGGCTTGAAGGGCTGCACAACGTTCCGATTTAATCCAGAAGCGTTTCAGGGTGTTCTCGTGAAAGAGAAAGACCTTAAGAATACGCAGTACAGTTTTACGCTTGATGATGGCTCAAAAGTTGATCTTAAGGGCGATGAAGAGATTGAGTATGATGGTGAAGTGCATACGGCGGCTAATTTGTTCGATGCTTTAAAGGAAGGCTATTACGGTAAGTTTTAAGTGGTAAGAAATTAATGATCAAAATAGATAAAAAAATTGTGGGTTATGCGGTAAATCAACCGGAAGCCGAAACGAAAGAGACTAAGAAGGACTTTCCTCGCGAAGGTGGCGGTGATCGAGCTGAAGTAATTCGTATGCATGAAAAGCTTGATCGACCTGATATGCTAATCGGGTCCACTTACAAAGTGAAAACGCCAGTTTCCGACCATGCAATGTACGTGACGATTAATGACATCATTCTTAATGAAGGTACAGAATATGAGAAACGTCGACCCTTTGAGATTTTTATCAATTCTAAAAACCTCGATCATTATCAATGGATTGTCGCGCTGACTCGAATTATTTCAGCAGTATTCCGTAAAGGTGGTGACGTGACATTTTTAGTGGAGGAGCTTAAGGCTGTATTCGATCCGCGTGGCGGTTATTGGCAGCCCGGTGGCAAATTTATGCCTTCAATTATTGCTGAACTTGGCCATGTTGTTGAAAGGCATCTGATCATGATTGGCATGCTAGCAGCGCCAGAATTGGATGCAGGTCAGCAACAGTTGATCGCTGAGAAACGTGCAGAGTTTGAAGAATCAAAAAAGCAGCAAGATGCGTTTACTGATAGTACATATCCTGAAGGCGCCCAGCTTTGCAATAAATGCAGCACCGCTTCTGTGATTATGATGGATGGTTGTCAAACCTGCTTATCATGTGGCGATAGCAAATGCGGTTAGGTTAAGAGTAGCGAACTATCGGTGTCGTGCCAGCGACCAATTTCGGACTATCGTGATAAAATCCACACGTGGCTATAACTATTCCTGATTTTTCTAAGACACATGTCGTCGTAGCCGGTGATGTGATGCTCGATCGCTATCTGTTCGGCTCAACCGATCAAATTTCTCCAGAAGCACCTGTTCCTGTCGTTCATGTCCAAGAAACCGACGACCGACCAGGCGGTGCTGCTAACGTTGCTATTAATTTGGCGAGTCTCGGCGGCAGTACACACCTCATTGGTATAGTTGGTGAGGATGATGCAGGAAATATATTACAAAAAATTTTGGTACAAAATGGTATTGAGTGTGATTTTCATCGCGTTATAGATCGGCCAACTACTACTAAAACACGAGTCCAAAGTCGTGGTCAGCAATTAATTCGTCTCGATGAAGAGAGTACAACGGCCATACATCGTGAAGAAATTGTTAACGCCTTAAGACAATCTATACTGGGCGCCGGTGCAGTGGTTTTGTCTGATTATGGCAAAGGCACCTTGAGTAATATTGAAATGATGATTTCTGCTTGTCGGGAAGCAAAAGTGCCTGTTTTAATTGATCCCAAGGGTAGCGATTTTGATCGTTATCACGGAGCATCTCTGATCACACCGAATCAAGCAGAGTTTGAAGCGGTCGCAGGCGCTTGTGAATCAAATGAAAAACTGGTCAGTCAAGCACGTAGGATGATTGATGATCTTGATCTTGACGCGATATTGGTTACTCGAAGCGAAAAAGGAATGCTATTGGTCGAAGCGGGTATGGAGCCAGTATTCCTAAAGACTCAGGCTCGAGAAGTTTATGACGTCACGGGTGCTGGCGATACAGTTATCGCGATAATGGCTGGTGCGTTGGCCAGTGGTTATGACATGCCATCTTCAGCTGCTCTGGCAAATATTGCGGCTAGCCTTGTTGTTCGAAAAATTGGTGTAGCAACTGTTACGCCAGGTGAAATCAGCATTGCCTTACATCAACGTGGAGAAGGCGGACGCGGGGTGGTTGGGCTCGATGAGCTAAAGTTGATGGTATCGGAATCTCGTGAGCGAGGTGAATCGATCATTATGACTAATGGTTGTTTTGATGTACTGCATGCCGGTCATGTCTCTTATTTAGAGGAAGCAAAAGGGCTTGGTGATCGTTTGATTATCGCTGTAAACGATGATGCTTCAGTAAAGCGTCTGAAGGGTGAATCCAGACCCATTAATTCGATTGAGGTTCGATTGCTGGTCCTGGCAGGATTAGCTGCTGTCGATTGGGTCGTGCCTTTTTCTACCGATACGCCGGAATCACTGATTGCAGATATTCTTCCAGATGTGCTTGTCAAAGGCGGTGATTATAAGCCAGTTGATATTGCAGGAGCGAGAGACGTTCTTAATAATGGTGGCGAAGTGCGAGTGTTGGGCTTCCGTGATGGGCATTCGTCTAGTTATATAATTGATAAGCTCCAAGACTAGTGCATTTTTTTTATAATTTTCTTACCTATCTATTGCTGATTCCATTTACCTTCTATTGGCTCATTAAAGGTATTGGTAATCGCTCATATTTGGATAGGTTGCCGCAGAGATTTGGATTTGGCTTTCCAAAACTTCAAAACAGCATCTGGGTCCATGCTGTTTCAGTTGGTGAGGTGCAGGCAGCAATTCCATTAATTCGTATGCTGACGGAGCGTTTTCCGTCACAGAAAATAGTTGTTACTACCGTGACACCAACAGGTGCATCTCGAGTTGCCGAGCTGTTTGGTGAAGCAGTAGTGCATTGCTATATTCCATTCGAATTTCCGAATGCTATTCATAGTTTTTTTAATTCGATCGAACCACGAGTAGCCATGATAATGGAGACTGAGATCTGGCCAAACCTTTACCGTGGTTGTGGTACTCGAAATACCCCTTTGATACTTGTAAGTGCACGTATTTCTGCCAGATCAATCCCAGGTTATCGGCGATTGATGCCGCTTATCCGAGAAACTTTGTCGCATGGCATTATTATTGCGGCGCAATCCCAGGCAGATGCTGATCGTTTTGTTGAGTTGGGGGTGAACCCCAAGCGAACGCATGTAATAGGGAACATAAAATTTGACATCGAAAATGATCAGGCCATTGTTAGTATGGGTAAAAAAGTACGAAACACACTTTTCCCAAATCGACCGGTTTGGATTGCTGCCAGCACTCATGATGGTGAGGAGCAACAGGTCCTTGAAGCACATCGAGCATTACTCAAGACATACCCAGATCTACTGTTAGTTCTTGTTCCGCGGCATCCGGAACGATTCACTGGAGTGAGGGACCTAATTGAGAAGTCTTCATTTACAGTTATATCTAGAACTGAAGATAAACCTACTACCGCACTTACCGAAGTTTTTCTCTTGGATACCATGGGAGAAGTCCGACTTTTCTTTGCAGCCAGTGATATTTCATTTATTGGAGGAAGCTTGGTGCCGATAGGCGGCCACAATTTACTCGAGCCGGCGGTGCAGGGCTTACCAATCATCACGGGACCATATTTTTCTAATGCCGAAGGTGTCGCTGAGAGTTTCATTAAGCACAGCGCATGCCGCATCGTCGCGAATGGAGAAGAGCTGACCATTGCTGTTGCGACTTTATTGGATGATTCAGATACAGCATCGAAGATGGGTGAAAAGGGTCTGAAGATCATTGAGCGAAGCCGTGGTTCGCTAAAACGCCTTTTGGTATTGCTGGAGCCGCTTCTCAGTGACGAGCAAATTACGGACTAAAAGAGCTTTTTTAATTTTTGGGCTTGAGCCTCTTCAGGAGACGCACGATCTCTAAGCCATTTGTCGATCAATTCTAAATCTTGCACCTGTAATATACCTGCAGACTGCTTCAATCGAAGAACATTCATGATGTAATTGTAACGGCTTTGGTAAAAATTCGTGATTGCGGCATGCATAGAAAATTGTGAGTTGAGCACTTCAATAATCGTTCTTGTGCCCACTTCGTAACCGGCTTGTGTTGCTTGCAATGCTGTTTGACTGGATGTCACCGCTCGATCAAATGCTTTTACGCGACTCATTTCAGCATTAACACCGAGATATGCATCACGAGCTTGACGTTCCGTTTCACGCGTTATGCGCTGCAATTGCTCACGGCTAGCACGATGTAGATAGACAGCTTCTTTTACTCGCGATGAATTATACCCACCGGAAAATAATGGCACAGTAAGTTGTAGTGATATTTGATCACGCGTGTTGGTGTCATCAAAAATATTCGTGGTATTGCCAGAAGTTACGATAAAGTCACCTTCTGATGTTGACTCGCTGGTGCTGACAACTAAATCAAGTGATGGATAGTGTCCGTTTCTACGGAACGATATTTCTTCTCGAGCAAGTTTTTCGTCAAGTCGGCTAGCAACGAGATTAAGGTTTTGCCCTAGTGACAGATTGATCCAGTTTTCTTCATTATTGGGTACAGGATTGAGTAATGGAAAATCTTCACCTGGCGCATTGAGTTTCGTGATGTACTGTCCAGTAATTTCACGCATAAACTCGCGAGCGTTGGCGAGAGTGCGTTTCGCATCAATTATATCGGCTATCGATTGATCGTAAGCAGCTTGGGATTCTTGCACATCCGTAATTGCGATCAAGCCAACATCGAACCGTTTCTTTGCTTGCTCTAATTGTCGAGCGATAGCTTCGCCGTTGGCTTGTCTAGACATCAATTTGTCTTCAGCAGCAAGAACTTCAAAATAGCGCTGCGCTACTCGTATGATAAGGTTTTGCTGCGCCGCTTCGCGAACAGCCTCAGCCTTCGCTACTATTTTATCAGCGCGTCTGAGGTTAATGATTTGATCCCAACGAAACAAAGACTGTCTGAGACTAACACCCCAATTTGTGTTATTGGAGTCCTGATCAAATGTCCGCTCAATAAATCGCAATCCGGAAGTGTTGGTATTGTCCCAATTTCCTGTTGCCTGAATTTGTGGCATTAGGACACCACGTGCCTGTGGCTTGGCTTCAAGTGAAGCGAGTCGCCTAGCTTCTGCCTCATGGATCTGAGGATCCCCCTGCAAAGCTTGCTGATAGACTTCCAACAATGAGGCTGAATGGGCTGAACTTGCAAGCGTAAAAACGCTCAAGGTCAATATTAGTATTCTGATTTTATGAGCTTTTTTCATTCTATTTCCGCTTCAGAATTAAAATTCACAAATATCTTTAGTGTTATGGTCTTATAAAACACTAAATCAGTTGGAATATTCTCCTATCGTAACTTAGATGTAAAAGTGCGAACAGATTTCACCTGATTTAAATTATTTTCTTAAAGTGAATTTACATTAATGTACGTCATTCGTTAATGACAACAGATTAATAGCAAAATACAGTATCTCTTTGCAGACTATCTTCGTCAATTCGTGCAGTACTTCCATTATGTTTATTGTGCCAATAGCAAAAAGCTGAAGGAATCAGAAGAAACTTTCTATACATAAAAATAGCCGCTGAACAAATTCAGCAGCTATTTAATCAAATTGACTTTTGCTAGTATATTTTACATGAGCGGAACCATCAGCAATGCAACGATATTGATGATTTTAATTAATGGATTGATTGCAGGGCCGGCCGTATCTTTATATGGGTCACCTACAGTGTCGCCCGTGATCGCTGCTTTATGAGCCTCAGAATTTTTACCTCCGCAGTTACCATCTTCTATGTACTTTTTGGCGTTATCCCATGCACCACCTCCGGCAGTCATTGAGATAGCAACAAAGAGTCCCGTAATAATTGTACCAAGCAGCACGCCACCTAGTGCTTTAGGTCCGAGCAGTAAACCAACGATTAAAGGCACGAGGATTGGTAGTAACGAAGGAGCAATCATTTCCTTGATCGCAGACTTAGTTAGTAAATCAACCGCACGACTGTAGTCAGGTTTGCCAGTGCCTTCCATGATGCCTGGAATTTCTCTGAACTGACGACGTACTTCGGTAACAACCGAAGCCGCAGCACGTCCAACAGCTTCCATTGCCATGGCGCCAAACAGAAATGGCACCATGCCACCTATGAATAGGCCAATGATTACCATGTAATCATTCAGTAGGAACACCGAGTCAATACCAGCTTTATCCAATGCGTTCGTGTAATCAGCAAATAGAATTAAAGCTGCTAGACCAGCGGAACCAATTGCGTATCCCTTGGTGACAGCTTTGGTTGTGTTACCAACAGAATCGAGTTGGTCTGTAATTTTACGAACTTCTGCAGGAAGCTCCGCCATTTCAGCAATACCACCGGCGTTATCCGTGATTGGACCGAAAGCATCAAGAGCGACAATTACACCCGTCATTGAAAGCATTACTGTTGCTGCAATAGCAACATTGTATAGACCAGCAAGATTGTCACCAGCTGGTGCTAGTTGAAATGCGCCCCATATACTTGCGCAAACAGCAAGTACTGGCAATGCTGTTGCTTTCATTGAAATACCTAGGCCTGCAATGATGTTGGTCGCGTCACCGCTTAAGGATGCGTTAGCAATCGTTTTTACAGGTCCATATTCAGTACTGGTGTAATACTCAGTAATAACAACCATAGCAGCTGTCAACGCTAGCCCGATAAGTGACGAATAGTAAATACCCATTGCGTTACCACTCCCGGCCATCATTTTATTAGTGATGAAGTAGAATGCAATTATGGCCAGAATAGCTGCTACGATCATACCCTTGTATAGAGCACCCATGATTTTACCGCCATCTGAGGTTCTAACAAAAAAGGTGCCGATAATTGAAGCTATGATCGATATTGCGCCAAGTACTAGTGGGTAAACAATCGCTTCTGAGCCATAGACCACTGCAACCAGGCCACCGAGTAGCATAGTGGCGATGATAGTTACCGCGTAGGTCTCGAATAAGTCTGCAGCCATACCTGCACAATCACCAACATTATCACCAACGTTGTCTGCAATAACAGCTGGATTGCGTGGATCATCTTCTGGAATACCAGCTTCAACTTTGCCTACCAAATCAGCGCCAACATCCGCGCCTTTTGTAAAGATGCCACCACCCAGTCGAGCGAAAATCGAAATTAGAGAGCCACCAAATGCTAGACCAACTAATGCATGAATCGCATCGTCCGTGCTGTATCCCATGTCTAATAGAATCATATAATAACCTGCAACACCCAGTAGGCCGAGACCAACAACGAGCATGCCCGTAATAGCACCGCCGCGAAACGCGACATTTAACGCAGGATTTACACCTAATGTTGCAGCTTGGGCGGTACGCACATTGGCGCGAACTGAAACAAACATTCCAATATAACCAGCTAGAGCAGAGAGGAGTGAGCCGATCGCAAATCCTATTGCGATGGTCCAGCCGAGCACTAAAGCTAAAGCGAAAAATATGACAATACCAACCATACCTATAGTCATGTACTGACGATTCATATAAGCATTGGCACCTTCTTGAATCGCTTGTTGTATTTCTTGCATGCGGTCATTTCCGGTCGGCTGCTTAATGATCCACTGAGTAGAAATAATTCCGTACAGCACTGCAAGTAAGCCTGTACCGATCGAGAGCCAAAGGGCCATCTCGTCATTCATTAGATCATCTCCTGATATGTGTGAAACTAAAAATGGAACACCATTGCAGCCGTCGATTGATTATCGGCGTCAAGGTGTCGTTTAATAAATTCTAAGCTTTTTGTTTTTACTTTCATTAGTGGTATTTTTTGACTTCAAATATAAGCAATCACAGACCATAATGGCCGCGCATCATACCACAAATTTTATTCCAGTCAGCGGCTTGACCAGCTTGTTTTTAAGCTTTGCGAATTTTGGTAAACCATTGATATATGGAGGGTAATTTTCACCCTTTATCAATGGCTCTAGGTAACGTCGGCCTGCTTCAGTGATTCCAAATCCATCCTTTGTAATATAGCGACGGGGCAGCATTTTTTCTTTATTTGCAATTCGGCTAATTGACGCCGATTCAATTTTCCAGCGATATGGTTTTTGTGAAACACGCTTGATGACAGGCATGACCGCTGTTTTGTTCTGTAGTGCGTATTGAACAGCCGCTTTTCCGACAGCGTAGGCTTGTCTTACATCAACATCCGATGCGATGTGGCGCGCAGAGCGTTGTAGGTAGTCAGCAATGGCATAATGGAATTTGTAGCCTAAATTTTGGCGGACCATACTTGCAATAACTGGCGCAACACCGCCAAGCTGGGCATGTCCAAATGCGTCTCGGGTACCCGCTTCAGCAAGGAATTTACCATTTGCATAGGAAGCGCCCTCGCTCACCACAATCACGCAAAAATCGTACTTCTCCACACAATCCCGAACCTTCTTGAGGAATTCACGTTTTTTGAACGGTATTTCGGGAAATAAAATGATATGTGGGGCATCTTCAGGATTCTTTCCAGCAAGCCCACCAGCAGCTGCAATCCAGCCAGCATGACGTCCCATGACCTCAAGTATAAATACTTTGGTGGAGGTTTTTGACATTGATATGACGTCCATAGCCGCTTCTTGTGTTGATACTGCAATGTATTTAGCAACGGAGCCGAAGCCTGGACAGTTGTCTGTAACAGGCAAGTCATTATCAACCGTTTTTGGTACGCCAAGACAGGTAACTGGATACCCCATACTCTTGGATATTTGCGATACTTTATGTGCTGTATCCATTGAATCATTGCCACCATTGTAAAAGAAATAACCAATATCATGAGCTTTGAAAACTTCGATTAAGCGCTCGTATTCGGTCCGATTCTCTTTGAGGCTTTTCAATTTGTAGCGAGCTGATCCGAAAGCCCCACCAGGCGTATACATAAGTGCTGCTATCGATGCTGCACTTTCTTTACTGGTGTCAATCATATCTTCAGTTAACGCACCGATAATGCCATTTCGCCCAGCGTATACATTTGCTATCTTGTTCTTGTGTTTGCGAGCTGTTTCAATGACGCCGCAGGCACTAGCGTTGATAACAGCGGTGACACCACCTGATTGGGCATAAAAAGCATTCCGTGCAGACATTGTGTTTGATTCCTAGTTACATTGAATTAAGGCGTGGGATGATACCTCGCATTGACCTCAATGTCCTTTCTCGGTAGCGTACTTTGCTTCATTCAATGACTTATAAAAATATCTAATAGACAAGAGAATCTAAAGATGCGAATCGCACTGCTGGGTGCGCCTGGATCTGGTAAAGGTACTCAGGCAAAAAAATTGATGGCTGATAGAGATATTCCACAGGTTTCAACGGGGGATATGCTGCGTGAAGCCGTTGCTCAAGGTACGCGCTTTGGTCTTAGGGCAAAAAGCGTCATGGATTCTGGTAATCTTGTTCCGAACGAAGTTGTTCTTGGAATTATCAGTGAACGACTCGTAAAAAAGGATACTAAAAACGGATTCATTCTTGATGGCTTCCCGCGTACGAAACAACAATCTCTTGATCTCGAAAATCTTCTAGAAAAAATGGGCACCCCGCTGGATAG
The DNA here is from genome assembly GCA_029246105.1 of Woeseiaceae bacterium. Classification (GTDB taxonomy): domain Bacteria; phylum Pseudomonadota; class Gammaproteobacteria; order Steroidobacterales; family Woeseiaceae; genus UBA1847. The sequence goes on from JAQWOA010000029.1 coordinate 46,749, forward strand.
GGTAGTTTTAATGGACGTCGATTTTGACATTCTCATGAAGCGTTTAACAGGTCGTAGAACCTGCTCTCTAACTGGCAAGCTTTTGAATGTCTATTTTTCATCACAAGAAGAGCTGGATGAATGCACGAATGCTGGTGGTGAATTGATTTATCGCGAGGATGATAATGAAGACACGATTAGGAACCGTCTGAATGTTTATCGTGAAAACACGGAACCTTTGATCGACTTATATCGAGATCGGCAGAAGCTGGTTACGATAGATGCGATAGGCTCAATCGACGAAGTTTATGAGCGATTGATTGGAGCTTTGATTTAATTTGAAAACACTCGATCTGACAAATGCATTTGTAGCTAATTATAAATTTTTTCATGTGTTCTGATTTAGAGTAATTGCAGTAGTTTTTCTCCGATTAATTCCCGACGCCAGCCATTGAAAACCCTTGTTTTTTGATTTCCCGAAGCAATCACTGATGATAGTTCGCGTTTTGATGCAATTATTTCTGGTGTCAGGTCTAGATCTTTTGCGCACTCTACAACTTTTGACTGCATATCTTTTAGAAGTATTCTTTGAGGTTCATCAAGTGGCTGCGGCGGCTTATAGTCATTATCACAATCGCATGATGCTGCAATAATATTGAGAATTTTATTACCAAAGCGGGCTAGTAGTTTAGGTGACATACCTTCGATTTCACAAAGTTTTCTTTCAGAGGCGGGTAACTGGTACGCTATATTGAGCAATACGTTGTCACGGATAATCCATTGTCGTGGACGGTTGTGATGGATAGCTTCTTCTTCTCGCCACATGGTGAGGCGCACAGCTGCTTCACGTTTTGCACCTCGAAATTTTTTGGCGCCTTTTAGGCGATCGATCGCAGTCTCACTAGAAATGTCATATAAAGCTGGGTCGAGTAATAATGCGGAATCCTGATATGCCCAATCCAGCCGCCCTTTTTGATCTAATTTTTCCGATAAAATATCTGCCGCTTGAAGCAAATACATAACGTCCTCAGCAGCATAATCCAACATGGCTTCGGTGAGAGGTCGGCGTGTCCAGTCGGCACGCGTATATGACTTGGCTATATCGATATTAAATAATTCTTTAATTAGCCCCGCATATCCTACTTGCATCGGCATGCCGATGAGCCCTGCTGCTATTTGGGTATCGAATATTTTATTTGGCATCGCATCCACTTTTTGGAAGATCACTTCAACATCTTGACGCGCGGAATGTATGACCAAGTTTTTCGAAAGCAAAGTTTTCCAAAATTTGGTTTGGCTATTTTCGACTAGTGGGTCAATGCAGAAAATATCATCATGGGTTGAAATCTGAACCAGACAAAGTTGCGCGAAATAGGTTTTTTCCCGCATGAACTCTGTATCTACACCAATATATTCATGCTCAGAAATGTTCTGGCTGATGTTGTCAGGATGATTAATGAACTGGTATTTAAGCATGATGAGGAGTGTGTTCAGAATTTAGAATTGGAGGTTAACATGCGATGATTGACGGCGTGCTAACTCTATTCAAAACTTTTATTGAGATAATCTTTTTCTATAAAGGTCCGAGGGACATTCCAAATTCGAGTGTCTTGTTACTGATGGTATTCGTCTTTTGGTGTCTGATCGGTGTTATTGCGTCGATATTTATGGAGTCTAATCAGACAGGAGGTCTCTTATTTGACTTAATGCTGATTGTATTTGGACTTGCAATATATGCGCTCATTATCAATTCATTTGGGCAGAGTGAACGAATCATCCGCTGCTTCACAGCCATTCTTGGTTGTAGCCTGATATTTAGTATTGTCTTGCTTCTGGCACAGGTATGCTTATCTGCAGTACTGACCAGTGATGAAACCAGACTGGCGGTGCAAATTATATGGTTGTGGTCGATTCCTGTGGAAGGTCATATTATTGCTCGAACAATTGATCGACATTGGGTTTTCGGCTTCCTGATTGCAATTACAGTGCTTTTCGCACAGCTGCAGCTTTTTGTTTATTTAAGCCCAATGTTTGGATCGATATCATAGGCTAACATGCACATACATATACTTGGAATTTGTGGAACATTCATGGGTGGAGTAGCTGCGCTTGCACGTGCGGCTGGGCATAAGGTTACGGGCTGCGATCTTAATGTTTATCCACCAATGAGCACACAGCTCAAGGAACTCAACATCGATATTCACGAAGGCATTGATGCAGATCAGCTGTCGATTAATCCTGATCGCGTCATCGTCGGTAATGCGATGAGTCGTGGAAGCGATGTTGTTGAGGCAATGCTAAATAATAGACATCGCTATACATCCGGGCCTGAGTGGCTTGCAGAACAAGTTCTTCATGACCGCCACATAATTGCGGTTTCTGGTACGCATGGAAAAACTACAACCGCTAGCATGCTTGCCTGGATCCTGGAGGATGCCGGTCTTGAACCTGGATTTTTGATTGGCGGTGTCCCAATAAATTTTGGCACTTCGGCCCGTTTTGGAAAATCCAAATTCTTCGTAGTTGAGGCTGATGAGTACGACACAGCATTCTTTGATAAACGCGCGAAGTTTGTTCATTACATGCCACAAACCTTGGTTCTCAATAATCTTGAGTTTGATCATGCTGATATCTACAAAGACATAGATGCCATCTTATGGCAGTTCCATCAATTGCTGCGCATGGTGCCAGGGAACGGCAGCATTATTATTAAAGAAGCTGACAAAAATTTGAAGAGTTTGCTTGATATGGGATGCTGGACACCAGTGCAAACGTTTGGAGCTTGGAATACCCAGAATAATACTGATTGGGACGCAAAATTCAGCGATAAAATAGAACAAAAAATTGGCATACGAAGCCCAGTAGGTGAGGTGGCTGAGACACGCTGGCAAATGGGCGGCTATCATAATCTTGACAATGCGATGGCAGCAGTCGCGGCAGCAGTATCTGTTGGCGTAAAATTTGAACATGCGGTTGACGCATTGTCTCGATTTGAGGGCGTCAAAAGGCGGATGGAGCAAACTGCGACGGTCGCTGAGATTACTATTTATGACGATTTCGCGCATCACCCTACAGCAATTGAAGCAACGATAGCATCAATGCGACAGCGTTATATGGGCCATCGAATTGTGGTGGCCATCGAGCTACGATCAAATACTATGAAGCTAGGTGTGCACAACAATACCTTGGCGAATTCACTTAAAGAAGCTGATCTGATTTGCATGTATCGACCAGAAGATATGAGTGAAGATCTTGCAGCGTCACTCGAGTCCTTGAATAGTAAGCTGATGATGCATACTGATTATGACGAGCTCGTTAGTGATATGTCTAAGAAGGTATTGAGTGGCGATAAAATTGTGTTTATGAGTAATGGTGACTTTGGATCAGCTAGACAAAAATTATCTACTCTGTTGCAGAAAAATCATGCCATTTGATCTATTCTAGTTAAACTAGATTCTTGGCAATAGAAAAATAGAGAGAGCCATGAAAACAAGAAGAGAATTTGTCCAAGGGTTGATCTTTTCAGTGGGCGGTGCGTCACTGCTTAGCGCTTGCGGTGATGTAGCATCTATTGTTGCTACAGCACCTGGCGAGAGTGGACGCTTCTATAATAATGAAGAGATGGCACAAATAAGCCGTATTAGTGATCTCATTATTCCTCGTACCGAAACTCCCGGCGCATTGGATGCCAATGTGCCAGGCTACTTAGATGCCTTGATGTCGGACTGGGCCAGAGAGGAAACGCGCATTGGCCACCGTGAAGCTCTCAAGCTAATTACAGCAAGACTCGATGATATTAGTGGAGATTTTGCAGGCGCTAGCGAAGCAGATGCGAATATCGCTTTAGCCGAACTTGATGCTATTGCTTTCGCTGGTGATGAGGCACTTATTGGATACCGGACTTTGAAGGGGTATGTTACTCAGGCCTATTTCGCAACTGAAGAGGGAGCGATGGAAGAGCTGCAATGGCTTGCAATGCCAGGCCACTGGGATCCCAGTGTAAATATTACAATTGAGGATTGAAAAAAAGGGGTGAAAGGAAGTGCCAGAAACTGATTTTGATGCAATCGTAATAGGCTCGGGTATGAGCGGCGGTATGTCCGCTAAAGAGTTGTGTGAACGAGGTTTAAAAGTTTTAGTTTTGGAGCGTGGACCAGAGATAATCCCAGAGCGGGATTATACGGATCAAATGGCACCGTGGGAGAGCCCAAATTTGGATAATGTGCCACAGGATGAAATCGATCAGCACTATAGCAAACAGTATGGTGGTGTAGCTTATGCCATCAAAGAATCTACTAAGCATTTCTGGGTGAAAGATGACGAGCACCCCTATGAGGAAGCAGAGGGAACTGATTATGACTGGTTGAGGGGCTATCATACTGCTGGCCGTTCCATCATGTGGAGTAGACAAACCTATCGACTGGGCCCACAAGACTTCACTGCTAATCAAAAAGAAGGAATCGGTGTTGACTGGCCGGTCCGCTATGAAGATATTGCTCCCTGGTATGAAAAAGTAGAAACCTTTATTGGCGTTTCGGGCAGTGAAGAAGGGCTTAGCCAGTTGCCCGATAGTGTTTTTCAGCCTGCATTTGAGCTTACTGATGCAGAAAAATCATTTAAACAAAAAGTTGAGACTACTTTCAATGGCCGCAGCGTAATCCCGGCTCGAATCGCACATCTTACCAATGCGACTGAGGAGCAACGCTCTCTAGGTAGGAGTAATTGCCAGGCACGCAACCGATGCCATCATGGTTGTGCTTTCAAAGCTTACTTTTCATCATTGAATGCGACATTACCCGCCGCGGAGCGCACCGGTAATCTTACTATGGTACATAATGCTATCGTACAGGGACTAGATTATGACCCCACAATTAATCGTGTGAGCGGTGTCTTTGTCGTGGATTCGAAAACTAATGAACACCGTACTTATACCTCAAAAATTGTATTCCTTAATGCCTCCGCTATCGCTTCAGCGTTGATTCTATTACAGTCAAAATCTGAGAGCTTCCCTACAGGTTTGGCTAATCGCTCCGATCAAGTTGGGCGAAATTTGATGGATCATGTCAGTAGTGCAAGTGTTGTCGGAATCATGAATGGTTTTGAAAATAAGACTGTTTATGGCAGACGACCCAGCGGTGGTATTTACATTCCTCGCTATGCCAACATTACAGAAAATGATAAGCCCTATAAGCGCGGTTTCGGCTTTCAAGGTGGGGCGCGACCAATGGGAAATGCAGGCGGCCAAATAGCTGGCCTCGGTCGAGGTTTCAAGGAAGCCCATAAGCGCCCAGGACCCTGGCGCTTTAATATGGGAGCCTTTGGTGAGCAACTTCCAAATCCAAAAAATCGCGTTACTCTTCATGGATCGCGCAAGGATCGCTGGGATAGTCCTGTTCCTGTGTTCAATGTCACTTATGGCGAAAATGAGCGTGTCATGCTACGAGAAGCAGTGAAAGATGCTCAGGCAATGTTACAAGCCGCTGGCTGCATTAACATAACTACTAGCAATATAGGTCTATCTAAGCCGGGTAACCGTATTCATGAGATGGGTTCTGCTCGTATGGGTCGCGATCCAGCCACTTCAGTATTGAATGGTTGGAATCAGGCGCACGATATACCAAACCTGTTCATTACAGATGGTGCGTTTATGACCTCCTCGGCCTGCCAGAATCCGTCGCTAACTTATATGGCATTTAGCGCTAGGGCTGCACACTATGCAGCTGATCTGGTTGCTGAGGGCTTACTTTAGCAAAGAAATAACAGATAACGCTTAGCGCCTTTGTATTACGAAGAAGGTTATTCTCTAAGATCCAGGGGAAGTAGTTCTAATTTCCTTATTTCAAGAGGATGGCTTTCAGCCTGAACCGAAATATAACCTCCAGTCACTGAAACTACTGATCCAGCCTCAATTAGGCGTTGCGCATCGGGATCAGATGGATCCAGCTGAACGCCTGAATACTCAAATACGACCTCACCATTTACAAGATGACGAAACGATTCACTCCCACGTACTTGAAGCTCCATACTCACCCATTGATCGCCATGATAAGTTTGAGAAGTTGAGTTGACACAGTGCGCAGTGATTAGTTTGCCATTCTTTATATAATGCGTTCCGGGGGAGCAAACATTTGCAGTGGGTCGATCATCTATGCCATTGCCGCCCAGCATTTGCGCCTCTATTGAAACTGGGAATTCTTGATCTAGAGCCATGGATTCTGGAGGCTGGCTGTGAAATAAGATTCCATTATTACGGAAC
>JAQWOA010000006.1 GCA_029246105.1 Woeseiaceae bacterium
AGTCTGTGGCGAGGCCGCCGACAATAACTCTCTTAATACCTTTTTTATGCAGTTGATCCGAGAGATCAGTGTCCTGGAATCCGGAGTAGGCCTCTTTATCTTTGTCTGTTCCTTTGTTAATGATTGTAACGTTATTTGGAAGTGCTAGGTCTTCTGAGAACTGCGCGCCTGTGCTGCCTGCGACACAGTGTTCTGGCCACGTCCCGCCATTTTCCATAAACGAACAATGATCAGCAGGATGCCAGTCACGAGTCGCATATATTGGTAAACTTTTTGCTTGTGATAGCTTTATACAATTATTGATCACCGGTATGACCGCATCACCGTCACTTACAGCCAGACTGCCTCCGGGAAGGAAATCGTTCTGGACATCGACGACGATCAGCGCATCATGTTTTCCAAGCATAAGATTTCTCTCTAATGCATACGACGTTAGAATTGGGCTTGCTGATATGGCCACCATTCCTTTTAGCAACTCTCTGCGTTTCATAATTTTCCTTCCTGAAGTCGTCCAGAGGACACGGCATATTACCTGATAGTTTTTATTTTTCTTAAGATTACACTCAAAATTGGCTACAGACTAAATTTATACTGAAATTTTGCGAGGTTTTTAGTGGTTGTTGATCCTACTTAACAATCGGCATTTCTTCCCAATTAGTAAGGTATCTTGGCGATCTTAATAGTCTCCTCATTGACCATGTCTTTTTAATTCCTTGCGAAGCAAAAGCAATTTTTCCAACTCCAGAATTATTTATTTTATCTATTGTCGCCATTAATTCTTTACTGTTAATCCTCTTATCCATAAATTTAAATAAATCACCCTGATAAATACCTTCATCATAAAAGTCATTGAGCATCACACCTGCTTTTGTGAAGTTAATATTGGCTTTAAAGATTTGCGTTGTTAGCTGTCTGGCAGCATTCAGAATATCTCTCGTATCATTTGTTGGAGAGGGTAATTTATAACTTCTAAAGCCATGGTATTGCCTGTCCTGTCCTTGAAAGTAATTGGTTCTCATAAAAACAGAAACCATTTTGCAACATTGATTTTCTTTTCTTAATTTTTCGCATGCGCGTGACGCATAATCACTGACAGCCTCACTAATAGAATTCAAGTCATTCACTTTTCTACTGAATGTCCTACTCACAACTATTTGTTTCTTTGTTTTGGGTTGTTGTTCTAGATCTATACAAGAATATCCTTTTAGTTCTATGACTGTTCTCTCAAGCACGCTACTGAATTTTCTTTTTATTAATTTAGTATCCATCTCTGCCAGATCAAGAGCAGTCTCTACTCCTAGACTATTCAGCTTTTTATTAATTTTGCTACCAACGCCCCAAACCTCTCTTACAGGCATCAAGGCCATTAATTTTTTTTGCCTACTTTTATCTGTTAGATCAACTACACCATTAGCTGCAGGATAATGTTTGGCACCATAGTTGGCCACTTTTGCTAAAGTCTTTGTTGGTCCTATACCAACGCAGACAGGTACCCCAATCCAGCGATTTATGGTTGCTCGACATTGGCGTCCAAATTCTTCATGGTTCCTTAGGCCTGTAAGGTCTAAGAATGCTTCATCTATACTGTAAACTTCTACTTTAGGAGCTAAGCATTCTAAGGTTTGCATTACTCTGGATGAGATATCAGCGTATAGCTCATAATTTGAAGAGAAGGCGACACCTCCTTTTTTTAGAAAAGATTTTTCTATTTTGAACCATGGTTTACACCTTTTTATTCCTAGTTGTTTAGCTTCTTTTGAAAGGGCAACCACACATCCATCATTATTTGATAAAACAACTACAGGCCGCTTTTTGATATCGGGTCTAAATATCCTCTCGCATGAAGCATAAAAACTATTGCAATCAACTAAAGCGAAGGCCATGACATTAATAAATGTTTATAGAGGCTATCACCGTGCCAGCTATTTCTAGCTCTTCTTCTTGTTTGATTAGTATGGGTGAATATTTTGGGTTTTCGGATATAAGACATATTCTTGGTTTAAGTAATAATCTTTTGCACGCATATGACCCGTCTATTGATGCTATGACAATTTTGTTATGGCTTGGCTCTATACTCCGATCCACTATCAATATAGCTCCATCTCCTATGTGTGCATTAATCATTGAGTCTCCACTTACGCGGACAAAGTACGTAGCAGCAGAATTTTTTATTAAAAATTCATTCAGATCTATCGGTCTTTCTACGTAATCATCTGCAGGGCTTGGCCAGCCCACTTGAACGGTATTTAAAAAATAGGGGATTTCTAGAGGGGATAAATCCTCCTCTGAGGCGTTGCTCAGATAGTCAATTTTCATAAGGGTTTTATAAATTTATACTGTATATATATACAGTATAATTAAAGGATAATTTTGTAAAGCTTTTGGCCCAGAAATGAATAAAAATTATGGGAATGCACTAAGTGCAAATCTAAAAAAAGTCAGCTGATTAATTCTTGTCTGGATATATGGAATATATGTGGCCTATTTATTGTTCAATAGCCACTCTGCTTTGATTTGATGGCAGCCAACACGCGATCTGGGCTCGCCGGTAGATCGCGGATCACTGCGCCAGTTGCACGCCGGATGGCATTTAGAATTGCCGGCGCAGTACCGACAAGCACATGCTCACCTAAACCTTTAGCACCGTATGGACCATGTGGGTCTGTTTCTTCGATAAATAATGTTTCGATTTCTGGTACATCACCAGCAGTAGGGATCAGGTAATCATGGAGATTATTAGTTTTTCCAGGTACAAATTTTTCCATTAATGCCATCCCAATGCCCTGCGCAACGCCGCCATGAACTTGACCCTCAGCTAGTACAGGGTTTATGACTTTCCCAACATCATGGGCGGCAGTGACTTTTATGAGCTTGGTTGTTCCTAGCGCAGTATCTACAGATAGTTCAACCATCTGTGCTCCGTAGCCAAATGAAGCATAAGGCTCTCCTTGACCATCCTTGTCGAGGGGCTGCGTTGGAGGATCATATGTTTCTTCGGCTGTCGCAATGAAGCCATTTTGATCAGCTGGCAAACTATCAAGCTGCAACTTATATGTACTATTTTCTGCAGAGGCAAGCAGTGTATTTCCATTGAGCTGTAAACGAGCTGATATTGGCGCATTGCAAATTTTGAGTAGTTTATTTCGTAAGACGTTCCCAGCCAGAAATGCTGCTTTGCCTGAAATAAACGTTTGCCTTGATGCCGACGTTTTTCCGGCGTCTGCTGTTAAGTCAGTATCGCCATAAACTAAATCGAAACAGTCAATCGAAATACCTATAGCATCGGCGCAAATTTGGCTAATAACCGTGTTTGATCCTTGACCAATATCGATCGCCCCTTGAAATAAAATGACACGCCCATCATTTCGCAATGCCACCCGTATAGTTGATGGGTTGGGTAATGATGTATTGCCACATCCGTACCATAAGCCGGCAATGCCAACACCAAAACGCATCGGAGTGTTCTGGGCTGATTCGTTACGCATTTCAGCGTTACGAATGGCTTGCTGCCATTGTGGTCGCAACGCTTCAAGACACGCAACAATACCAACGCCACTATCAAAGCGTTGTCCTGTTGCTGTTGGCAAACCGTTTACAAGCGCATTACGAACTCGAAATTCGAGTGGATCAATTTTCAATTTCTCAGCGAGGAGGTCAAACAGTGTTTCCTGTGCAACAGCAGATTGCGGTACACCGAACCCTCGAAAAGCACCTGATGGAGGGCAATGCGTATGTATTGCAGCAGACTCAGCGCGGTAGTTTTCAATACGATACGGCCCACACGCATGAATTGGCACACGATTGGCAACCGTTGGCCCCCAGGATGCATAGGCGCCGGTATTAAATATACCGTCGAACGTCATTGCTACAATTTTGCCATCCTTGCTGGCGCCTATCCTAGACTGAATACTGGATGGATGGCGCTTCGTCGTTGATAGCATCGATTCGGTACGTGAATACACCATCTTTACTGGCTGTTTCAAATGCCACGCAGCTATCGCCACAAATGGCTGCAGCGACAGATCTAGTTTTGAGCCAAAACCTCCACCTACTGATGATGGAATGATTCGGACTTGGTCTTCCGAAATATTCATAATCTCGGCTAAGCTACTTCTATCCATGTATGGCGCCTGCGTGCAGGACCATACTTCAATTCGATCGCCAATTCGCTGCGCGAAGGCCGCTTCGGGTTCAATGTAAGCATGCTCAATAAATTCAGTTGTGAAAGCGCCCTCCACTACGACGTCGGCGGCTTCGAAACCGGATTGCACGTCACCGCTTTCTACATATCCACCGGTCAAGCGATTATTCGCACGCCCTTCATGTAGCTGTGGCGCACCTTCATCAGTAGCTTCATTTGCGGTAGTGACGTCCGCCAGCTTTTGCCACGTTATCGGCAGCTTCGATATATTTAGAGTAACGATGTCATCGGTAGTGCCAACGACAAGTGCTACTGCTTCACCCTCAAACCGTGTTTCGGATTCGGCCAAGACTGGCTGGTCAACAAATTCCGGAATCACACCAAAGCAATTTCGTCCTAGAACATCCTTGGCTGTGTATACGGCGACCACTTCATCCGTTTTGTTTACATACGCATCGAGATTCCCGAACGAAAAGGCGGCATGTGGATAAGGACTGCGAATTGCTATTGCATATAAAGCATCGTCTGGCCAGTCATCGGCTGCAAACAGGTCTGAACCAGCGACTTTTGGCGCTCCATCTAAACGGATGATCGGTTCACCAACTGAGCTTTTGTTCTCAGTAGAATGTGGTGCTGAGTGATTTTCTGGCACGTTCGCATTGACGATGGCATGAATAATATTGCGATAACCGGTGCAACGGCAAAGTACTCCGCCAATAGCGTTTTCCGCTTGTTGTTCACTGGGATGCGGTATACGTCGTAATAATGCCTCAGCTGCAACTATCATGCCGGGCGTGCATATTCCACATTGAGCAGCGCCGTATCGTAGGAAGGATTTTTGCAAATTCCCTTTTGCAACACTGCACCCATTTTGCAAGCCTTCAACGGTTTCAATATTGCAACCATTAGCTTGTTGTAAGGCCATCATGCAGGCACAAATGGGCTTATTGTCGACTAAGATTGTGCAGGCGCCACAGTCACCTGCATTGCAGCCAACTTTAGTGCCGGTAAGTCCAAGTTCTTCTCGTAATACTCGCGAAAATCGCGTGCCTGCTTCTGCGTCAACGCTGATCGATTCGCCGTTAAGCTTAAAATTGATCTTTGAGGCATTCATTTAAGGGCATCTACACATGAAAGAATCGCTCGTCGTACTAATTCTGCTGTGGCCTCTAATCGATACTGACCACTGGAGCGAATATCATCGATCGGCGATAGTGGTTCAAAGAATTTTGCCGCATGCGGTAGGCGACTCATTTGTTGAAGCTGGCATCCCTTCAGCTTGGCTTCCAGGTCACGTAAGCGACACGCGACCGCTGAACATGATCCAACGCTTATACTGATGTTTTCGATTGAGTTATCGCTGCTCGGCTCAAGTACCACTGCAACCATGGAAATAGAAATAACCAGATATTTTCGAGAGCCTAGTTTTAAGAATGAACTTACACTTCGTTCGCTAGACTTAGGAACCAGCACTGCAGACATTAATTCTGTTTCAGTTAAAGCAGTTTGCCGTGGTCCAGTGATAAAGTCTTTCAAGCCTAAAATTCGTCGACCGTTAGTTGATGATAACTCCACGCTGGCATTCAATGCCATTAAGGGCGGCACACCATCTGCCGCAGGTGATGCATTACACAAATTGCCAGCAATTGTGCCAGCGTTCTGAATCTGGATTCCTCCCACTTCGCAGGCCGCTAATTTCAAACAATCAAACGATTTAGGTAAATTTGCAGCCATCACATCAGACCATGTTGAGGATGCTCCAATTCGCCAGTGATCTCCAACATCTTTAATGCCAACCAAATCTGGAATTGCTGTTACATCGAGAACATTGTCCAAACTATTGTGATCACCCAAGGCTGCATAGACATCAGTGCCACCGGCAAGCACTTGCCGAGGGCTTTGACCGAGGAGCATGAGTGCCTCATCGAGGTTGTCGGGACGTTCGTAACTTTGCCGCACTATTTACCTTTTATTTTTCTAAACTCGCTAGCGTTTCAGCGGGGGGTGTATTTCGCGAGCGTTGACAGCGAACAACTCCATCAATAATAACCATACTGATGCCGGGTAAATCACCTAGTGCAACACTATCAAGAAGCGTATCACCGGCAGAATGCTGTGCACGATCCATGATGACAAAATCAGCTACACGACCAATTTCAATCAAGCCGCAATTAAGTTCTCTGATTCGGGCGGTATTGCCTGTCGCAAAACAGAACACAATCTCAGGCGCTACGTTGCCCATCGAACTAAGCATTGCAATTAGCCGTAAAATGCCGAGTGGTTGAACCCCAGAACCCGCTGGTGAGTCTGTTCCTAGACTGATGCGCTCAGCCTGATCGAGTTCTATTGTCGTGCGCATAGCATATAGACCAGCTACTTCATTACCGTTGTGTACAATCTCGACAGCTCGCGTACAGGACTCACAAAGGCATCGAATCTGATCAATCGGTAGTGCTGTGGGTCCACCATTTATGTGTCCGATGACATCGGCATCAGCTTCAAGAACAACATCCGCATCAATAAGACTAGAGCCTGGAATCGAGGGACCGCCAGTGTGGATGGTGCTTTTAATGCCATATTTTCTCGCCCAGGCAACCATTTTTTTAGCTTCTTCACCATTTTTGACACTACCCAGTCCTACTTCACCGAGTAATTTTACGCCAGCGTCTGCTAGTTCTTTGAAATCATGTTCCTCCATGCCCTGTTCGAGGATTGGAGCTCCAGCATGTACTTTGACACCGCCCGGTCTGTGTCTTGAAAAAGAGCGTTGTGCAGTAATGGCCAGTGCTTTCAGGCCAACAATATCTTTGGGGCGTCCGGGCAAATGGACTTCACCAGCTGAAATCATTGTCGTAACTCCGCCATTTAGATAGCTGTCAATCCAATCAATCTGGTTTTGCCGTGGTGTCCAGTCGCCGACCACAGGATGCACATGACTATCAATCAATCCAGGTGCAACGCAGGTTCCGTTAGCGTTGACAACTCTGTCAGCATTCTCAGTATCAAGTTCTGAATAGCGACCAATATCAGTGATTACACCATCGACGACGATGATTGTATCCGCATCCAAAATTGGTTGTGTCAGATCACCCGATAGTAATAATCCAATACCCCGAATTACAAGCTTGCCTTGTGGATTTGTTTGCCCTTGAAATAACTCCACGCTTTTCTAACCTCCCCTTTGAATTTTTCTAGCGAAGCCCATCTTTTCCGATTGCATCCGCTTGCGTTAGTCCGCCAACGCGAGGAAGCGGTCGACCGCTGTCCGTCACGGCAACCGCGACCAAAATTTCATTAGATCTAGGACCATCGTTTAGGCTTACTTCCATAGCATCAAAGTGGCTACGAACATGCGCAGCATCTTTGTGCCCGAGTGGAATATCAATTGTTGTTCCAACTCCCCCCATTTTTTTTGACGATGGAATGAGTGCAGCACCTTGTTGAACAGCTGAACGCAATGGCTTACCAAGGCGAGGATGCAGAATTGCCGCGGCATGTTCTAGCTCTCCATCAACACCAACGATAGCAGCTTTACCGAAGCTCTCAATTTCCGACGGCTCCACTCCCAATGCAGCAACAGCTCGACTACCGAGGAGGTCCCCTAGCTCTGCACCGATTCGCATCAAAGCCTCGAGGTCTTCGACAAATTTTCCTGCACAAGGATTCTCGATTACCGCGAACGCTGCTGCCTTTCTCGTCACTGGATTCACCACACAACCCATCTCTTTGCAGGTGTCCTCAACAACAACTAAAATCTTTCGTATATCCGCATTCATCGTAAACCGTCCTCTCCAATGATATTACTTGCCTGCAAACCACCCATTCGTGCGTGGATGCGAGAGCCGGTCGCCATAGCCAAGCAAAATACCAATTCGTCTGGTCTGGGCGCATCAGGTACTTGCAGCGGTAATGTATGGAAATGATTTCGTACATACGCAGCATTGGTATGCGCCAGTGGAATGTCTATTGTAGCGCCGACCGGCCCAACTTTTTTTGTGGATGGAACAATAGCCCGTGTTTCGCCAAGTACTTGACGCATACCGTAACCACCTGGGGAATGCCAGAGTGCACCATGCTCGAGTTCGCCATTAACACCTACAATGCAGCCTTTTCCATATGCCTCGATGTCGTCAGGGCCACAGTTCATCGCTTCTAATAACTCATTCGCAAGTTGTAGACCCAGTGGCTCCAAATCTTTCATGGCAGGCTCTAGGATTTCGACATACTGGCCTGCGAAGGGGTTGCTTACTATTCCACAGATTCCACCCAAAATTAATGGCTTATCTTTAGGTGGTCCGAATTCATGATTTGAACGATCTAGCGTAATGACGATTTTTCGCACATTAAAATTCATTATTTATCAATTCCTTTGTATTCATATGGCCAACCTATCGTACGACTATGTCCCTGCAGGCTTATGAAAACACCGTAGAGCTCAGGTTCTTTTATCAAGGTTCGGGTGAATTTCGCTCCACGATCAAGAGCATTATCAATTGCTTGTTTTTGTAATGCTCCTACATTCATCGTGACCAGTCTTTCTCCAAGATCACTGTCAGGATCAATGTCCAATGCTCGAGCTCGATCGACGCATTTAGCATCACAATCGACTTCATTTGCGATCAATGTTGCTACCGTATCAGCAATCGCCGCATTTTTTGCGAGAACAGTCACGGCATCAGCAATACCCAGAGACATTGAATGGCCATTCCAACCACTGGTCGCGATACCACATATACCATCCTCGCTTGTGATTTCCACTGATGCATTTAATTGTGCTGTTGAGAGGGAAGGTACAATACCAATATTCATTTTCTGGCCAGGCTCGAGGTGCAAAGCGATATCGCCACCATTATTAACAAAAACACTATCCAGCCCATTTACATTTTTCATTGCAGCCAGAACCTCATCCGCGACCGCGCCGGCTACAGCTGCCATGGGTGTGATGAAATAATCTCTATATTGTCTGACAGTTGAAATCATATGTTGCGATGTAGCGTCATCTATCCTTCTATTATCTATAATGTACAGAGGTGATCGCAGTAGCGATAGGTTATCAACCAGTCCTTGTAGCATTCCTTCCATGCGTTGTGCTGCAAAGGCATAAGCATGCTGCACACTTTTAGCATCACCTATTGCTTTGATGACGAGGTTGATTGGTCCATGCTGTAAATGAAGACGATTACCGGACAGCATTGCTTTTTGCACTTGTCCAGATGGCCATGGTTGAAGCTGAGCATCAGGAATCCTGCAAATTGTGCTTGAATTCATGAGCAGATCACTTCAGCGGCCAAGGGTTCTTGGGATTCCAGCTGTTACTCTGCGCACTGTCGCCATAGTAGTCGCGGATTTCCTCCAATGACTGAATGAAATCGACATGACCACCCATTGCAGTATACCGGTCTCTAGATAACGTAAATTCTATTGGCGCTACTATTGCCGGTGTCGGTACATAGCCAAAGGAATTTTCTGGCATACGTGTAACATCGACCATAATTGTGATGCCACCACCAGGCCACACATAGACCGGTGCACCACCCATGGTGACTCGTGTTAATGTCTCTTTGACAGATTGGGTTAAGCTTATTGGGTTCTCGGTGACGCCAGCGCGTAGTGATCCGCCAGCACCACCAACAAATAATACTGAGCATAGTGATGGTTCGCAGTTTTCTCGAATCCGGTCAACAACAATTTGTACAGCATCTGGCATCGCTGCCTTCACTGGCTGCAATTTTTCATCGAGAACGCAATAGATGCTTTCTTCACCCGTTGTAGTGGTCATCAATACCCGACTTCCCGAGCATGCAACATTATCATCGATTGATTCAATTATAGAAAATGGGTCATTGATGTCTGTGCCGCCCCATCCCTGACCAGGATTTGCAACGTTGAAATATCGACCGGGCGTTGAGCGGCGTCCGCGAATACGAATACCGGAGGGTTTCATTCCAAGACAACGCCCAGCCTGATGCTCTGATAGAACTCCAGTAATATGTTCGTCAATGACAATGACTTCATCTACATGGCCATGCCACTGCTCTGCGAATATGCCAATTGTTGCTGAGCCACAACCGACACGCATATGCTTTTCGGGGACACCATCAATAATGGGCGCATGTCCTGCTTGCACCACCATAGAGCAGCCTCCAGCAACGACAAGCTCAACTGGCTGACGATTGCACAGTGCCATAATGGCGTTGCAGGTTACCTTACCCTCTCGTTTGCTGCCGCCCGTGAGGTGATTAACTCCTCCAAGGGATAACATTGGTGATCCATATTCGGTGGTCGTTACATGCCCAATGCGTTGCCCATCGCAAAGAACATCTGCTTGTTCGGCACCAAGGTGTTTATCTGTATCCAGTTTAATTTTCACGCCGCAATACGAAAAGATACCCTCACTGACCACTGTTACAGTTTCAACTTTGTCGTACTGTGTTGCTACAATAAATGGTGCTGGTTTGTAGTCGGGATAAGTTGTACCTGCACCGATGGCAGTAACGAATGTTCCTTGTTGAATCAGATTGCCGTCCCATTCGCTCGAGGAGTCTACAAACGGGACAACCTCGCTATCGGAATCAAGTGAGTTTTCGAGAAGCACCAGCGGATCAACACGCGCGAGCTCACCTTTAACGTTGGCATAGCGCCCACAAGCTCCAGACCGCTCTGGTCTGATCCGGCAAAGTACTGGGCAGGCATCACAACGCACTATGCCATCTTTTTCACGAGCGCCGAAGCGTTCGGTCATACTGGGAATACCAGTTGGTTTGCTCGACTTCTTGTCGGCGCTGGGATTATTCTTTTCAGTCGCCATTACGGCCTCATAGGCTGAATTATTTATAAGTATACATATAAAAAAAACAAACATGCTAGTACAATACGGTACGGTAATCAGCCATTTCCTCAGATATTCTGGAAAAGTACTGTTCAGTTGACATACTGCAGGTACATATATTGGAATACATAGGCACATCAATGCCTGATAGGCTTAAAGATGAATCCAAAATCGAGACATTAACCCGTATGAATTTCAAGTCTAATAAACATCAACATCGTTCATTCTGGTGGCGTGTTTGCTGCGGTATCGCGATAGCGCTCTCTGCCATAACTTTTACACCACTTGTCATCGGTGATCATGCATCTCGTATTTTTCATCTTCCTTACTTGTTAGCGGTTGGCTTAATTCTTGCGATCGCGTTTATCGCAATAACAATTGCTGGCACCTTCTTTTATCCAAAATCTCTTGATCGTGGCGACAAAAAGTGAGTGGGTGGATATTAGGGATTGGCACTGTATATCTTTGTATGTTGGTTACTGCTGCACTTCGCGCTCGCAAATCAAACCATTCTGACAATGATTTTCTCTTAGCTGGATCAAGTCTTGGATCGCTTGTTGGATGCTTAACGGTCGCCGCTACACTATTTAGCACATTCACGTTGATGGGTATGCCAGATCTGTTTCGTAATCATGGCATTGGCGCCTGGATTTTTCTTGGTGTTTCTGACTGCGCACTAGCATTCGTTGCTTTGTGGTTCGGTATTAATATTCGCCGCCGAATTTCGGCGGATAACTTCAATGGATTTTCTGATTGGTTGGGACGAGCATACCGTGGCCGCCATGCGACGTATGTCTACTTGTTTGGCATTTTTGTTTTCCTGATCCCCTATGTTGCGATTCAGATAAAAGGAGTTTCATTATTTTTGAATTCGATAATGCCGGGTGTTATGCCAAGTTGGGCCTGGTCAGTTTCAATAGTCAGTGTGATTCTTGCTTATAGTGAATTAGGTGGCCTCAAAGCCATAATTTTTGCAGATGCTGTTCAAGGTCTGGTGTTGTTTGGTGCGACTATTGTTATTGCAATAAGTTGTGTGGCCTATTTTGGTGGTATTGGACCCATGTTTGATTCGATTGAATCGACTTCGCCGGCACTCTTATCAACCCCTGGTCCATCTGGGTTATTCACCTATCAATTTCTCATAGCTTCATTTTTGGCCATCGCAATGATTCCGGTGACACAGCCACAAATGAGTACTCGCTTGATTATTATGCGTGATAGTTCGTCGCTTGCTCGAATGGCCGTATTACTTGCTATATTTTCTTTCGTACTCGTACTCGCAACATTGCCGATTGGTCTTTATGGCGCTGCGCTCTACCCAACTAGTGCGACGGGGGAATTCATAGCGCAAGTCCTGGTATACGATCAATCACCGATTGTCGCTGCTGTGGTTGTAGTTGGACTGATTGCAGCTGCCATCTCAACGGCAGACTCGCAACTGTTTGCGCTAGGGAATGAGTTACGTTCAGGTGTATCCAAACCACAATATCAATCATTGAGATTAATGCGTAGTGCAATTGTGATATTTGCGCTGTCGGCACTGGTGGTTTCATTAGTGAGCAATACACATATCGTTTTATTAGCACGAACCAGTTTTGCTGGATCAGCATTGCTCGCACCCATGATATTGTCAGCTGTTTTCTTTCCAAAGCAATTGCATCGCGCTATTCCGTTGTTGGTTGGCTTGTGTTTAATTCTATTTCTCGCATCCATTTTTGGTTTGATAGGTGATACTTTTTGGGGGCTGCGTATGGATCTTGTGATGTTTATAGCGGTTACGTTTGGCACCGCAATAATTTTGATGTTCAAAAATCACTATTTGCCTGATGAGCGAAAATCTTCATAAGTAAGTCAGGTAAATTTTTAGGTTAATCGTGCTAGTAATCGTAAAAAAATCTTTTGTTCATTCATAGTCAATGGCAGAAGTGTTTCTTTAGATACCTGGTGAGCTGCAGTTTCTAGCGACTCAATTAACTCGAGTCCTTTGGTAGTTAATGTGAGTACAGATTTTCGTTTATCAATCGGATCAGTCGTTTTTTGGATAAATTGACGTTGAACTAGGCGATTCACAATACCCATAATTGTCGCGGGATCCGTATGGTTAAGTCGACCAAGTAGGTTTTGAGATACGCGACCTTGATCACGAATTTTCACTAATGAAGTAAATTGCATTGGGGTCAGTCCGCTATCGATAAAGAGTGTCTGGAAAATACCACTTGATCGTTGATGGGCGCGCCGTAGAAGAAATCCAGCTTGCTTCTCTACTATGTACAACTGATGCTCCTCCTTTAAAGATAGCGATGGCCTCTCGTCACTGTTTTTTTTATTAATTGCTATAGATTTGTCCATTGCTAGTCAGTATCGCCGGGCTCTTCACTAAAGTAACGCTCAAACTTATTCTCTTCATTTCGAAATTCATCGGCATCCACCGGCGATACTCCTTTTCGCGTGATATTTGGCCACATTTCAGAGTATTTCGTATTCACTTCCAGCCAAAATTGGTCCGGCGTATCTTCATCATCAGGCTTGATCGCTTCAACTGGGCATTCGGGCTCACAGACGCCACAGTCAATACATTCATCTGGATGAATGACCAAAAAGTTTTCGCCCTCGTAAAAACAATCAACCGGGCATACCTCCACACAATCCATTAATTTGCACTTCACGCATGGATCAGTAACGATAAAAGTCACGTAAGCCTCCTTAAAATAATGACTAACTTGTGGTCATTTTTTATACAATATTGCGGCACCAACTAGGTGACCACGAAAATCTTTACTATCAGCCGACGAAAGCCCGTTCAACTACAAAACTTCCTGGGGCAGAATTACTACCTTCTTGGAGTCCATGCTCTTTGAGCATGGAAGCCATATCTTTGTTAAACGCCATTGAGCCGCAAACCATTACTCTGGCAGTTAGTGGGTTAAATCGATTTCCGATCAATCCAAGGTCTTTAGCGAAATCACCAAGCTGTATACGGTCTGTAATTCTGCCTTGTGTTCTGAATTCACCACGCGTAACCGTTGGATAGTAAGTAAATCGATCTCGCAATAACTCTCCAAAGATCTCATCAGCATGGATTTGCTCTTCCAAAAATTCACGGTAGGCAAGTTCCTGTTCTTCCCTGACGGTATGCGTGAGAATGATTTCATCAAATTTTTCATGAGTTTCAGGATCACGTAAAACGGAAAGGAAAGGAGCCAAGCCTGTGCCAGTTCCGATCATAAATAGACGTTGACCAGACTTAAGCGCATCTGTAACCAATGTGCCGGTTGGTTTTTTGTTTAGGAACAGGTAATCACCAACTTTTAAATGCTGTAAGCGGGACGTCAGAGGTCCTTCTGGAACTTTAATTGAGAAAAATTCGAGGTGTTCTTCCCAATTGGGACTAACGATGGAATAAGCTCTTAATAGAGGACGATTGCCATCTTCAAGCCCGATCATCACAAACTCACCAGAGCGAAAGCGAAAACTATCCGGGCGCTCGATGCGAAAACTAAACAAACTATCTGTCCAATGATGCACCCAGGTTACTCGCTGTAGGAAAAGCTTTTTTGCTTCAGCTATAGCCTGCAAATCTATTAATGTTGAAGATTCTTTGGGTTTTTCTTGACTCATCCCAATGCCTATATAAAGTTATTTATAACTAATCATTGGTTTAATAATATCATAGGCACACATACAACTTATACATTGTCGTTATTAAGCAAATAAGGGTTCAGTATTGTGATAGTTATATACTTTGTGAAAGATGCGATTTTTCGCGCTAATAAAATTGGATATACGCATAACTAAGCGCTATGTTCTATCACGATATATATTAATTTATTTAACCTTTTAAAATTAAAGAAAAATCTTTTGAAAGGTTTTAATCTAAAAAAACTTAAATCGTTGCAATATTAATAAAGGGGAAAATTCAGTGAGAACAATAAAAGGCCCCGCGATATTTCTCGCTCAGTTTGCATCGGAAGAGGCTCCGTTTAACACGCTGGACAGCATAGCGAAATGGGCCGCTGACCTTGGCTTCAAGGGTTTGCAGATTCCAACCTGGGATGAACGCCTTATTGACCTAGCACAGGCTGCTGGTAGTCGCGCTTATTGCGATGACCTGCGGGGGACGCTCGACAAATATGGCCTAGAGCCGACCGAGTTGTCGACGCACCTACAAGGCCAACTTGTTGCGGTACATTCCTCTTATGATACATTGTTCGATGCCTTTGCCGCCCCCCATGTTCGTGGTAAACCTGATGCTCGGCAGAGGTGGGCGGTCGATCAACTTATGCTAGCCGCGAGAGCATCTGCCAATCTCGGACTTACTGAGCACGCCACTTTTTCTGGCGCATTGGCCTGGCCCTATATGTATCCATGGCCACAGCGACCAGCAGGCCTAGTTGAAACGGCATTCGATGAACTCGCAAATCGCTGGTTACCGATTCTTGATGCCTTTGATGAAGCAGGCGTTGATCTTTGCTATGAAATTCACCCTGGTGAGGATTTACATGACGGAATCACATTCGAAATGTTTCTTGAGCGGGTTAATAATCATTCGCGTTGCAATATGCTATATGACCCCAGTCATTACGTGCTGCAGGCACTTAACTATGTTGACCATATCGACATTTATCATGAACGCATCAAGATGTTTCATGTCAAGGATGCTGAACTGAATCCGACTGGTCGTCAGGGTGTTTATGGTGGCTATCAGCCGTGGATTGATCGCGTGGGACGTTTCCGTTCGCTAGGCGATGGTCAGGTTGATTTCAATGCTATATTCTCGAAGTTCGCACAATATGGTTTTACTGGCTGGGCCGTTCTCGAATGGGAATGCTGCTTGAAGCACCCTGAAGATGGAGCCCGTGAAGGCGCCAAATTTATCAGTGATCACATTATTCGAGTCACAGAGCGTGCGTTTGATGATTTCGCAGGTGCGGACATTGATGCCGATGCGAATAAATCATTATTAGGACTTTCGTAAGGATTAAGGTTATGGCAGAAACTTTATCAAATAGAAAAATTCGGTTGGGAATGGTAGGGGGCGGTCAGGGCTCACTTATTGGTGATGCACATCGCATAGCAGCAAGATTAGATGATGAATACGATTTTTGCGCTGGCGCATTATCATCAGACCCAGAACGCGCGATGGCGTCCGCACGAGAAATTGGCCTTCCCTTGGATAGGTCTTATGGCAGTTATGCAGAGATGGCAAGTAGTGAAGCAGCCCGCAAAGATGGTATCGATGTAGTCGCAATTGTTACACCAAATAATACGCATCATGAAATTGCTAAAGCTTTTCTTGCTGCCGGTATACACGTTATTTGTGATAAGCCGATGACTGTAACTATTGAAGAGGCTGAGTCCCTTCAAGATGCCGCGCGAAGTGCCGGTCGGATTCTGGCAGTGACGTATAACTACACTGGATATGCAATGGTGCGAGAGGCCAGGGCCATGATTGAACGGGGTGATCTTGGCACAATCCGGATCGTACAGGTCCAGTATGCTCAGGACTGGCTAACTGAGCCAATCGAATTAGGTGGACAAAAGCAGGCCGCGTGGCGTACTGATCCAGCACAATCAGGTGTAGGCGGTACTATTACTGATATTGGTACGCATGCTTATCATCTGGCGTGCTTTGTGAGTGGTCTTAAACTTGAAGCTTTATGTGCGGACCTTACGACGTTCGTTGACGGACGTCGGCTGGATGACAATGCACATTTACTGCTTCGTTTCGCAGGTGGAGCCAAGGGCATGCTGTGGGCTAGTCAGGTCGCGGTTGGCAATGAAAATGATGTACGACTCGGTATCTATGGCGATAAAGGTGGTATTACTTGGCAGCAAGAACAACCTAATGAAATAAGCTATATGTTATTTGGCAAGCCTCGGCAAAGAATTACTCGGGGTGGCCCATCAGGCCATCCAGCTTCATCCACGAGCATTATTAGGATGCCGAACGGACATCCGGAGGGGTATCTGGAAGGATTTGCAACCATCTATAATCAAGTAGCTACTGCAATACGTGCGGCCAGTGATGGCAAAGTACTGGAAGCCAATGTCTTGTTTCCAACGGGTGATGATGGCAAATCCGGCGTTGCATTCGTCGATGCCGCTGTTCGCTCAAGCGAAGCTGGCGGCATATGGGTTGAACTTTAGCTGAAATGGCATGCGAACATGGTGCGTATAACGGTTGAAATCTTTCAGGGGGAATTATGAAACGTAGAGACTTGTTAAAGGGAATAGCTGCGATATCGGTAAGTCCAGCATTAGCGTCGTGTGCACCGAAAGAAAAAGCACCGATTCGCATACTTGATAAGGTTGGAATCCAGCTTTATACGGTTCGTGACCGAATGGTTGATGATGTGCTTAACACGCTGACTCAGCTTGCCAGCATAGGTTATAGGGAGATGGAATTTGCCGGATATTTTGACCATAGTCCGAAAGAAATTAAGTTATTCCTGGATGATCTTGGGCTAACTTCCCCCTCAGCACACACGAACACCCAATCGATGCGTGAAACCCCTGAACAACTGATAGAGGCTGCTCTTGTTGTGGGTCATCAATATATTGTGTTGGCTGGCCTTCGGCCGGAGGAACGCATCACGCTTGACGATTATCGTCGACATGTCGATCTAATTAATGGGTTTGCTGAGCAATGCCATGAAGCAGGACTGAAGTTTGCGTATCACAACCATGCTTATGAATTCGAGAATCTGGATGGCATACGTCCAATGGATTTATTACTGGCTGAGACCGAGTCATCGCTCATGCAAGTTGAAATTGATTTTTATTGGGCTGTCAAAGCCGGAGTCAATCCAATTTCATATTTTGAAAAGTATCCAGGCCGCTTCCCATTGTGTCATGTAAAGGATATGGCACCGGATGGTTCGATGGTAGATGTGGGCGCTGGTGAAATTGATTTTTCGGCATTATTAGCAGCAAGCCAATCCGGCCTTCGTCACTACTACGTTGAGCATGACTACCCAGTGGATTCGCTGGCGAGCGCTAAGAATAGTTATTCTTCTCTCTCAAAACTTGAATTTTAATGATGCAGGGTCTGATCACCTTGTTCCAATATTTGAGGCACTGATATGACTAAGCTAGTCGTAGTGGGTTCTTCCAATACCGACATGATTATCCAAGTACCTCATATCCCAGCGCCTGGAGAAACGATATTGGGTAGTGAATTTCTGACTGCGGCTGGTGGCAAGGGAGCCAATCAAGCAGTGGCCGCGGCTCGAATTGGTGGAGATGTCAGTCTGGTGGCTTGTGTTGGTGCTGACATGTTCGGCGAGCAGGCTTTGGCGGGTTTCGCAAGTGATGGCATTAATACGAAATATTGCAATGTGAACGACAAAGCTCCATCAGGAGTCGCACAAATTTTGGTTGCCGACAGCGGTGAAAACAGTATTGCCGTAGCACCTGGCGCCAATTATTTGTTAAGTCCAGGGTGCATTGCCAAGACGAGAGATTTACTAAATAACGCAGCAGTTGTTTTGATGCAGCTAGAAATTCCAGTTGACACAGTACTTGAGAGTGCTCGCCTCGCTCGTGCGAGCGGCGCTAAAGTTATCCTCAATCCGGCGCCTGCCTGTGCACTACCTGATGAGATATTCTCATTACTAGATTTACTTACACCTAACGAGTCTGAGATAGAACTGCTGACCGGCATAAGCGTTACTGACGAAAATAGTATGGCCGCTGCTGCGTCCATTTTACATGAACGTGGCGTGTCAGTTGTGCTGCTGACCCGTGGTGCGCAAGGAGTCTTTTTGTCTGAAAAAAAGGGTAATGAAATACGAACCAGCATTTTTTCAGCTTTCCAAGTGACTCCTATTGATACGACTGCTGCCGGCGATGTGTTTAACGGCTGCCTTGCAGTCAGCTTAGCTGCGGACCATCCGCTGGCCGAATCAATTAAATTCGCTCAAGCAGCAGCAGCAATATCGGTGCAGACTCTAGGCGCACAAACTAGCGCGCCTACTCTAGAGGAGGTTGAAAATTTCCTGCAGCGGGTTTGAATATTATTCACTCTTTTCGGATTGAATTCCGGGCTTTCTTAAAGTCTTCGTAAACCCACCAGCGCCGCATCAATAAGATCCAAAGGTATGCTGAAGCGGATTTTTCGGATAACTGCAGCGCGTATTCTTCGTTTTGACACAGTATGTGATCGTAGGTCGAGATCATTATAAGAATGTGCGAGGTTTTCAGCGCGAGACATTAGTTTGGCAGGCTCGACCAGTTCGTCAAAAAAACCGGCGTCTTTAGCAGACTCGACATCGAAGTATTCGGAAAGAGTCACGGCCCGCTGGAATGCTGCTGGGTTGAGTCGATGTCTTAATGTTGCTGCTGCAACGCGTGGCATGGTCATGCCGATAGCGACCTCGTTTGCAGCGATCTTAAAATCGCCACGGCTACCAATTATGTAATCGCTCGATAACATCAGAAAAACACCCATTGCTAGTGAATGGCCGTTACAGGCAGCAATCACGGGATGGGGATAGGCCATAATACGAGCAGTCAAGCCATAACCAGCGTGCAACATTCGCAGCGCATTAAAGCCACCTCGCTTCATAATATGAAGGTCGAAGCCGGCCGAGAAGACAATTTCCCGACCGGTGATTATTACTGTAGCGCCAGCAGATTCGGCCCGATCAAGCGCTCGGTTTATGTCACGTAGAACCTGCGGTGACAGCGCATTGCGTTTGCCATCATCAATACGAATAGTGGCTACATTATCTTGCAAACTGAATTGAACGAGCTCATTTGCCATAAAATCTTACCTATTGATTAGTTCAGCGTAAGCATGAATAGCGCCGATAATCATTATTAATAAACGCAATACCTAACAAACATTACTTGCCTCTACACTTGAATTTTTTGTTCAAGGATGTATTCACCATTCGTTTAAATGGCTTTACTAAAACCAGCTAGTTTGGCAGCTTCTACTGTTTCTTGATACAAACCAGGAGCCATCAGATGCACGCCGGAGACTCCAATAATTTCGCTGGCTTGCTGCATTAATTCGGCACAGATTCGAACCCCTTCATCGCGAGGCTTGCTGGCTATCTCCATTCGTCGTATGACACTATCTGGCATGATGGTTCCGAATAAATTGTCGCGCATCCAAATTGCATTTTTGGCTGAACGTAGCGGTCCGAGACCAATAATGAAGTATAGCTTTTCACTTACGCCGTGATCGTTGAGTCTTTGCATGTAGCGACTGAGAATATCCATGTCATAACAATATTGAGTCTGCACAAAGCGAGCTCCAGCCGCGAACTTCTCTAGTAGAATGTCAGGTGTCCAGTCACTCGTGGGATCACATGGAGTATCTGCGGCAGCTGGGAAGAAATTTGCAGCGGTACTCAGTTCAACACCCGATAATGTGGTCTTTTCTTCACTCATGGTGCGCATTACTTTTAGTAAATCCCTGGAGTTGAAATCGAAAACAGTCTTGGCGTCTTTTTCGTTCCCGGCTGTTATATTGTCGCCAGCGAGTGCCAGCACATTGCTGATACCGAATGCGGCTGCACCGAGTAGATCGCTCTGGATTGCTATTCGATTTCGATCGCGGCAAGTAATCTGCATGATGGGCTCTATACTCATTTTTTTGAGATGAATGGCGGCGGCAAGGCTGGACATACGAACTCGGGCCCCGGCTCCATCTGTCAAATTTACTGCCGAAACTGCTGGCTTAAGTATCTCAGCAGCTGCAGTCAATGAATCAAAATCAGCACCACGAGGCGGTGTGATTTCGGCGGTCACGATAAATCGACCAGATTCCAAATCTTTTTGTAATGAGTTTGACATATTTAATTCATATTATTGTGATTAGGCCAATTTATAAGTCAACCAAATAAGGGTATTGCGTTAGTGTTGAGTATCATGCCATTTCATATGGACATATACGATCAACTTATATTTTATACTCCTTAGAGAACGGATTTTTATTTTTGAGTAACTATGCTTATCGGAGTGTTAATTGACTGTTTTTTGGGTAGTCGTTTATCATTGATATTATTCCTTCCCAATTACAAAGTTTAAATTTCAAGATGTCAAAGAAAGTAAGAGTTCTATCAGGAGCTCTCCAAGCAATTTTGTTTTATGTCTTTGTCTTTGGGCAGACATCTGTTTTTGCAGCGACCCTTGGTGAAAGACCCGTACTTCAAAGTTCTGAAATGGCAAGTGAGCCACTTTTAGATGGTGTTGTACTTGATGATCCGGCTTGGGCGGAACTAATACCAGCAAGTGGCTTCCAGCAAATTCAACCTGACGACGGATTGCCTGCAACTCAAAAAACGGAAGTATATATTGGTTTTTTAGATGACGCTTTATATGTCGGATTGATTGCATACGATGATAATCCGAATGAAATACTTGTCACTGATAGTCGTCGCGACTCCAAACTAGGGGACACGGATAGCTTTCAGTTAATTATTGATGGTCTTCGAGACCGTCAAAATGGTTATGTATTTGGTACCAATCCGTCGGGTATGCAATATGACGGTCAAGTAATTCGGGAAGGTGCAGGCGGTTTGATGGCTACCGGAGGTGGTGGTTTTAATCTGAACTGGGATGGCTCTTGGGAAGTTGCGACCTCCATAAGTGATATTGGTTGGAGCGCTGAGATGCGAATTCCATTCAGCACTCTTCGGTACGGCCGTGGTGATATACAAACATGGGGAATAAATTTTCAACGAAACATTCGTAGAAATAATGAAATAGCTTTTTGGGCTCCTTTATCTAGGCAGCACAAGTTATTCCGTTTATCTGAGGCTGGCAGTATCACTGGAATAAAGCCGACTAAACAACGTAATTTACAAATTTCACCTTATATTCTTGGCCAGTCTTTGGAAGATGGCAATGCAGTTGGCACACAAAATAACAGTGAAGTTGGTTTTGATATTAAGTATTCGATTACACCAAGCCTCACGCTTGATGCGACCTATAACACTGATTTTGCGCAGGTTGAGGCTGACGAGCAACAAATGAATCTGGATAGATTCAGTCTTTTCTTCAAAGAAAAGCGACCTTTTTTTCTTGAAAATGCGGCACAGTTTACCGTGGGTGATGAAGCGGCCGTTCAGATGTTTAACAGTCGGCGTATAGGCATTAGCGATAATGGTGACCAGCTACCAATTATTGGTGGAGCTCGGTTATCGGGAAAATTGGGTGGAAATACGAATGTAGGTTTTCTGCACATGCATTCGGAAGCAGTCGCAGGCGTTGCGCCAGGGAATAAGTTCACGATTGCAAGAGTAAATCAAGAATTACCCAGTCGTTCATCTATCGGTTTCATGTACGTCGGTCGTGACGGAGATGGTTCACAACTTGTCGTACCCGGTAAAGATAAGAATCAGACTTATTCTGTGGATGGCCGCTTGGGTGTTGGTGAAAATCTAATAATAGAAGGTTGGGCGGCGAAAACATCGACACCTGGTATGGATGGTCGTGATAAAGCGTTTACTACCAAAGCAACTTATAACTCGACTGAATGGTTGAACCGGTTCGAGTACGGTCAGGTTGGTGAGGACTTTAATCCTGAGGTTGGCTTTCTTAAGCGCTCGAACTATCGGCGTATGTCGGCATTGATTTTGCGCAGAATTCGACCGAAAGATAAATGGGGTTTGCTCGAAATAAGACCACATATTTCTTATACGGGTTACTGGGATTTTGACGGCTTTCATGAGACCGGTTTTTTACACATAGACCAGCATTGGGAATTTCGCAATGGCTACAGAGTCGATACTGGCGTGAACTTTACTCGGGAAGGCGTGCAAACAGCTTTTGATATTGTTGATGGTGTCACTGTCCAGCCGGGTACCTATGATCACTCTGAGGCTCAGATTCGGTTTAATACCAATAAAGCTGCACCTCTTAGCTTATCAAGTGTGACGTATGTAGGCGGTCGGTTTGGTGGTAATCGTATTGCCATCAAGTCGAGTATTATTTATAGGGTTGGAGATTCATTCAGGTCTGAACTTACTTACAATTATAATAAATTTGATCTTCCAGTGCCTGGGGGGCAATTTAACGCCAACCTTACACAATTGCGGGTGTCCTATGCGTTTACACCTAAAATTTTGTTGCAAGCGCTGGTTCAGTACAATCAAGTAAAAGACACACTTGGTACTAATTTGCGTTTTTCATGGCTACAGACCGCAAATTCTGGCTTCTTTCTTGTATACAATGAAGTCGACGAACGAGGCATCAGTGCCAATCCGAGAGGTAAAGAGGTAATCCTTAAGTACAGTCATATATTTGATGTTTTTAATTGACGCACCGTATTTAAGGTACCTAAATATCGCGCCTAAGCACGAATGTAATTAAATGACGTGCTGAATTTCTTGCGACATAACATTCGCTGGATAGCAGGCGGATTTACACTCACCTTTTTTTCTAGTTTTGGACAAACCTACTTCATTTCTGTATCGGTTTCAGAATGGCGAGAAGCATTTGACTTGAGTCATGGTGAGTTTGGCCGGCTTTATATGTTTGCAACTTTAGCGAGTGCCACATGTTTGCCATTTCTAGGCAAACTTATCGATTCTATACCGGTAAATAAGATGATTGCAGTGGTCATTCCGGTCTTGTCGATTGCAGCGGTATTGGCTGGTTTTGCGCCATCGCTTTGGATGTTAGTGGTTGCGATTTTTCTGCTCAGATTGTTTGGTCAGGGCATGATGACGCACATCGCATTAACCACAACAGGCCGATGGTTCTCTGCCGAGCGCGGTCGCGCAGTTTCACTTGTGGTACTCGGGCATCAGGGTGGTGAAGCAACGATGCCATTGATTTTTTCGATCGTAGCTATTACGTATGGAAATCAAACCGGTTGGTATCTTGGTGCAGCGATATTGTTAGTTATTGGATTGCCATTTTCACTCTGGGCATACAGTATTCCGCGTGAACCGCAAGCTCATATTGCTAGTGACAGTAAGTCAGGCCGACAGATTCGTAACTGGACTCGTGGTGAAGTCATTCGGGATCCGGTTTTCTGGGTATTACTGACCGGTGTGCTAGCTCCTGGATTTATTGGTACAACGATTTTTTATCACCAGAATTATTTGACGGAGCTTAATGATTGGCCACCGCAACTGTTTGTCCAGTCATTGGTCGCTCTTTCTACGATGACGATAATTTTTACTTTGATATCGGGTGCAGTGATCAATAAATTTGGTGCGAGAGTTTTATTACCGTACTTTCTTATTCCATTAGCGATCGCTTGTTTCTTGCTAGCGACGAGCGGACCAGCATTGATTGTTTCTATAGTTATGGTATTCCTAGGTATCAGTTACGGCATTTCATGGACTTTATTTGGATCATTGTGGCCCGAGATTTACGGAACAGAACATCTTGGATCAATTCGTGCCATAACCGTTTCCGCTGTAGTATTTGCTACGGCCGCTGGTCCGGGGCTTACGGGAACACTTATCGATTTTGGAATTACTTTGCCGAGGCAAATGAATTATATTGGGGCTTATTGTCTAATGGCTTTAGTTGCAATGATCATTGCAACTTTTTACCTACGACAGAGGATGAATCCAGAGAATAGCGACGAACTACTTCAAAATTAATTTTTCATCGATAGGTACAAAGCGACTTGCTGGTCCGATGAGCTGGCTAGATGTTAATGCCCTAACGCCATAAACTTCTGACTGTGTTTTGAATCGATCTCGAATACGATCAAGCAAAATTCCAAAATCGCCATCGCCCGATGCAAGAACAATCGTATCGCATTGATGGGCTGCTTCGAAAACATCCAGTGCGATACCAACATCCCAATCGGCCTTCGCTGTTCCATCGCGGCGCTTCAGTACAGCTTTGAGTTGAACGTCAAAACCAATCGCTCTGAGAATGTTTTGAAATTGTATTTGTTTGGTGTCGCCACGATCTGTGGCATAGGCATGCGCGCACACAACATTACGGCCCTTAGTTACTTCATCCCAAAATTTGTTGTAGTCAAAATTGCCCTGATAGGCCTGGCGACAGGTGTAATAGATATTCTGAACATCGACAAAAATGCCGACCTTCTCCAAATCCTTATCAGCTTCAAGCAACGCGCGATCTTTCATCAGAAATTTTCATGCGTAGATATTCATTATAGGTACCATTGAAGTCGACGATACCATTTGGCGTCATATCAATAATTCGCGTTGCAAGTGATGATACGAAATCACGATCATGACTGATGAAAATTATTGTTCCTGGATAGTTCTCCAATGCGAGGTTGAGAGCCTCGATAGACTCCATATCTAGGTGATTAGTTGGTTCATCCAAGACAATGACATTCGGTTTTTGTAAAATGATTTTGCCGAACATTAGTCGGCATTGCTCACCACCAGATGTGACTTTCACAGATTTTTCGCTATCATCTCTTGAGAACAACATACGTCCCAGTGTTCCACGAAGCATTTGCTCATCGGCACCTTTTGGCTGCCATTGAGTGATCCAGTCGAAGAGGGTCATTTCGGTTTCAAATTCAGCCGTGTTGTCTTGAGCAAAGACTCCAATAGATGCATTTTCAGACCACTTTATCTCACCCATATCGACCTTGATTTCTTGTAGCAGAGCTCGGGCGAGTGTTGTCTTGCCGATTCCATTTTCACCGAGAATGGCTAAGCGTGTCCCAGCATCGATTGTCAGATCAAGATTTTCAAACAAAGGGCCTTCTTCGAAGCCTTTGCTGATGCCAGTCGCTTCAACCGCAATACGTCGCAGCGGTTTGTTCTGCTCAAAGCGAATGTATGGGCTGACTCGGCTGGATGGTTTTATGTCCTCGAGTTTTATTTTTTCGAGTTGCTTTGCGCGCGATGTCGCCTGACGCGCTTTTGATGCATTTGCAGAAAAGCGACTGACAAATGTTTGAAGTTCGGCCATTTTTACTTTCTTTTTAGCGTTGTCGGCATGCATGCGCTCACGTGCCTGTGTCGCCGCGGTCATATACTCGTCATAGTTACCAGGAAAGACCTGCAATTTGCCATAGTCGAGGTCAGCCATATGCGTACATACACAGTTCAGGAAGTGGCGATCATGCGAAATGATAACCATTGTGGATTTGCTGCCATCCAAAAATTCTTCCAGCCAGCGAATTGTATTGATGTCGAGATTATTGGTGGGCTCGTCGAGCAACAATACATCTGGTTCTGAGAATAGAGCTTGTGCCAATAACACTCGAAGCTTCCAACCCGGAGCTACAGCACTCATGAGGCCATAGTGTTGACTGATGGGAATACCGATACCTACCAGCAACTCGCCCGCTCTGGATTCGGCTGAATAGCCTTCCAGTTCTGCAAATTCGACTTCGAGGTCTGCAACCTTAATACCTTCCTTGTCGCTCATGTCTGACAGAGAGTAAAGGCGCTCCCGTTCCTGTGATAACTTCCATAGTCGGTCATAGCCCATGAT
This sequence comes from Woeseiaceae bacterium, assembly GCA_029246105.1. GTDB lineage: Bacteria > Pseudomonadota > Gammaproteobacteria > Steroidobacterales > Woeseiaceae > UBA1847. The sequence goes on from JAQWOA010000006.1 coordinate 26,373, forward strand.
GACAGTATCGATAACCCGGTATTCCTCATAGGCAAACTGGTCCTGCGACAACTGTCCAATTCGAGCACCTGGATCAATAGAAACATTGCCAGAACTGGGTTCCAGCTGGCCAGCCAGAATTTTCATCAGAGTCGATTTACCACAGCCATTCGCTCCGATAAGGCCATAGCGGTTGCCATTACCGAAAGTGGCTGAAACATTTTCGAACAGGGGTTTAGCACCGAACTGAATCGATAAATTTGCTGTAGAGATCAAGGGAATGCACCGATTAAAGGGGCCAGGCAGCGTAAAATGCTGTCCGGCTATTGTTTAGGCGGCGGATCATAACAAAAATGTTGCTGCTTGAGGTAGTTCGAGGTCGACTGTTTTGCACAACAGTTGTAGATTTCAATTATCATAGCAAACATGTTTACACTGACTGATACTTGACTTATGACGCGTAAATGCGAGGCGGTTATCGACCTCGATGTGATACGTGCGAACTACGCGATAGCGTGTGACCTGGCGCCGAACTCCAGAGTAATTGCGGTAATCAAAGCTGATGCTTATGGCCATGGGGCTCTGGAGGTTACACGCGCACTTGAGGGGTCCGCACAGGCGTTTGCTGTCGCGATCATTGATGAAGCTCTGGAACTACGAGATGCCGGTATCACCAAGATGATATTGGTGATGGAGGGCGTAGACGGTATCGCTGACCTTGAAAGCGCGGCAAAGAATAATTTGGCTATTGTGGTGCATAGTGAGTCGCAATTACAGGATTTGGAGCAGGCTACACTTTCGAACCCTGTAAATGTATGGCTAAAAGTTGACACGGGTATGCATAGATTGGGTATAAACCCTGATGCGGTAGAGGACGCCGTTAAAAGACTTCGTGCCAGTAAGAATTGTGAGTTTCCACTAGTTGTCTGTACACATCTGGCCTCGTCAGAAGATCCTGATAGTGAAATGACGAAAAAACAGATTGATGCATTTGACCGTTCTGTTCACAATTTAGATGTTCTTGAAAGTATCGCTAATTCGGGTGCAATCCTTACTACAGCAAAAAGTCATAGGGATTGGAATCGACCTGGTTATCTGCTTTATGGTAATACGCCTTTTAGTGAGGTTATCGAAAGCCCGAATGGTTTAAAGCCGGCAATGACCCTGAAATCTGAAGTGATTGCAATTCGCGAAGTACCAGCGACCGAGTCTGTTGGTTATGGCGGACGATGGACGGCAGTTGGTAAGTCAATAATCGCGACTGTCGCGATTGGTTATGCGGACGGTTATCCACGCCATGCGACAGACGGAACACCAACATTGGTAAATGGTCAGATTGCACCGCTTGCAGGCGCTGTTTCAATGGATATGATAACAGTTGATGTTACGGAGCTGGATGAAGTGAAAATTGGTGATCCAGTCATCCTGTGGGGCTCAGATCTTTCCGTTGATCTGGTAGCAGCAGCGTCGGGCACGATTGGTTATGAATTATTGACAGGGTTGACGGCACGCGTGCCTCGTCGATACTTGAAATAGAGTGCCAATAATTCTATTTGAGCAATAGAAAGAAGCGATAAAGTTGTCGCGATAGCGGCCATATGGGTTGCATAGCTTATGATTTCGTCCGGCGTATTTACATCTAATTATTAATTATTTTGGCGCGGTGTCTTTCGATTGAAGAAAGAAATAATTGAAGTCTGATATTAGTGATTAGTGATTAGTGCTTGTGCCCATGGCGAAATATGATGGCATGTACTAATGATCCGGAGATGAATGCCTGTAATAAATCGAGAGTCTGAGTCTCAGCTAAATTTAACAACAACGGGCCGATGAAGAATCCAGCAACTGTAGACAGAATTACGAGCGCGAATAAAGCAGCAGTGACAGGCAGGCCGAAATTAGGTCGCGCAATACACCAAATCGTTATTCCAACAGGAAGACGATGCAATACGATCGCATAGGTCAATGCGATTTCGTTTTCGGACAGTAGTGCAACACCATCAATGACGGCATGTATAAGCAGGCCGACGATAGCTAGACCTATGATGAAGAGGTGCGCAGTATTAGCTGCTTTGTGAAATAGACGCTCAAGTATTATTGGGAATATTAATCCGAGAGTGATAATGAGTGCGGCCAACCAACCTGTATGTCGTAATGCTTCAGGTATAATATGTACGATGATGATCACAGCAATTGTCAGTATGATTACGCCATCCAGGATGCGTCTTGCTGTCGGATTTTTGTGGCCCGTCATGTAAATGATAGGGCCTAGCAATAGCGATGCAATGCTTAAAAGTAAAGTCATGATGTCAGGTGTGATGAGGGAAGTTAGAAAAGTTAACATACTTGTCAATAGGCTAATTGAAGGTGTGCTTTAGGTGGCAAACGTAATCTCTAGAGATAGTCTCATGATTTCGTTCCGCGTGACTCTTTATTGTTGCCTTATTTCATTTTGTATTGTTCTTTATTCAGAGGACACCCAGGCGCATGGCGGTGTCGTCGAAGAAGATGATATTTGTGTTATCAAGGTGAACTACCTACGCGCTCATTTCAAAGTTTACCAGCCAGAAGCTTTGGGGCACGAACAATTTTGTGAAGACCTTCCGGCAGCAGCAGAAAGTGTATTTGTGATGGAATATCTGCACGACTCATTATCTGAAATGCTAATTGATTTTCGTATAATTAGAGATGTCACTGGAAAAGGTCGGTTCGCCCGCATGGAGGATATCGACCTGATTGATGATATTGATAGTGTAACAGTCTTTTATCAAGCACCTATAATTGAGCCAGACATCTTTCTGGTTAACTATCAGTTTATTGAAGAAGGTGATTTCATTGGTATTGTATCTGTAAGGCACCCAGAAACAGGAAAAAATTATACTGCTGTTTTTCCATTTGAGGTAGGATTTACCGGGCTAGGTTATTGGCCATTTTTTATAGGATTACTTGTGTTTATTCAATTTCAGTATTTTCTAATGAGTGGCCGACTCAAGCACTGGTTCGGTAGAAAAGTGAGTACCGCTGCATGCCTTGTTCTTTGTCTCGTGTTTTCCCCAGCTTTGTTTGCAGAAAACCTAGTGGTCACATATACGACCCCGGATGGTGATCCTGAGATTAATAAAATGCATCATTGGATATTGCATATCGAGGATGATAATGGGCTTGAAATCGAGGGTGCCACTGTTGATGTCGAAGGGGGTATGCCTAAGCATAATCACGGCTTACCAACAAAACCATTAATCACTGTCGAGCTTGGCGGAGGCAGCTACAAGCTGGAGGGGATGCGTTTTCATATGGGTGGTTATTGGGAAATCGTCGTTAATATAACGACGAATAATGGCTCTTCGAAAGTGACTATACCACTGCAGTTATGAGTTTTGGATTTCTAAAGATTATTGCTGTCCTGTTTGCGCTAAGTCTATTTGTTAGTGCATGCGATAGTGACTCATTCCGATCATCTGAATGGACCGAGGCTGAAATTACAACTCTTAAATCGCTGTGGTTGGAATCTTTATCAGATTTACCCGATGATCCGAGTAATGTTGTCGCAAATAACGTGATGGCAGCTGAATTCGGTAGTAAATTATTTTCAGATACTCGCTTGAGCGCTAACGGAGGAATTTCTTGCTCGACTTGCCACCAAGTAGATCGTCGATTTACCGATGGGCTAAAAAAAGCGCTAGCAATAGGATTGAGCGACCGGAACACACCCAGTATCGTTGGGTCTCAGTATAGTCCTTGGCAATACTGGGATGGCCGTAGAGATAGTCAATGGTCGCAAGCACTTGCGCCGTTGGAAAATGCACATGAGCATGGAATAAATAGATCTCAGGCTGTCGATATTATTTTCAAAGATGCTAATTATCGAATGACCTATGAAGCATTGTTTGGTCCGCTGAAAAGTGCCATGGAATCAAATAATATTGAGTTAAATATTGCGTTTGCAAACATTGGTAAGTCGATAGCCGCATTCGAGCGAACAATTTTACCAACGGCATCTCGTTTTGACGATTACGTTACAGCTCTTATTAAGGGAGATATGGTTGCTCAAAGTGAGATTCTTAATAAAGATGAGAGAGCGGGATTACACCTATTCATTGGTAAAGCAAACTGTACGCAATGCCATAATGGGCCCTTATTGACGAATCAAGAGTTCCACAATACAGGAGCGATTAATTTTTCAGGCGATTTACCAGATAAAGGTAGAGCGGGAGGTGTGAGAGAGGTCATTGATAGTGAATTTAACTGTCGAAGTATTTATAGTGATGATCCTGCCCAAAATTGTCCGGAACTTGATTTCATTCGAACTGGAGTTGAATTGATTGGAGCTGTTAGGACGCCATCGTTACGGAATCTTGAGCATACTGCACCCTTCATGCATAAGGGTCAGCTGCAAAGCATTGCTGACGTTCTAAATCACTACAATGAAGCACCAGATGCAATGATCGGCCATAACGAGGCAGAACCACTAGGACTTAATGATATCGAACTATCGCAATTAGAAGCTTTCCTGACTACCCTGGCAGCACCTATATCGTTATTGGGTGCTGAGCTTTAAGCTAAATATATAGAGTATTTTATTTTTAATTACAGATGATGAATAACACGAGTTTTTTATCGTTGATAAAAATCTTTGCAAATTTATTAGTGGATATGCAATATTTAGATTGAGCTTAGAAAAAAGGAAGGTGCATGAATAAATTGAAGGGTACGGTCGTTTCTGTTCATGCTGGTGCTAGCGGTCAATTTGGTAAGAATGAACAACCTTCGATTATGTTGGAGATAGATGGCATCGTTGGCGATCGTCATGGTTCATCCAAGCGAGCTGCTTGGGCCATTACTGACAAGCAGCCAGAAGGAACTATTCGTCGCAATGAGAGACTTTGGTCAGCAATTTCGGTTGAAGAGCTGACGCAGATTACCGAGGATATGAATCTCACTGAACCACTAACTGCTGAAATAATTGGTGCTAATTTTTGTTTCAAAGGGATACCTCAATTTTCTAGATTACCGCGAGGTACTACGCTTCGATTCCCCTCTGGGGCAGAACTTCAGGTCGAGAACTTCAATCCGCCATGTCTTGGTATGGGCAAGAAGCTTGCTGAATCGTTGCAGACACGATCGGGTAAGCAGCTCGAAAACACGGATTTCTCAAAAGCGTCAAAGCTGAGCCGTGGCCTTGTTGGTGTGGTTGAAGTTGCCGGGCAAGTAAAAAGTGGCGATACGGTAGACGTTGTTGTTTATGAGCACCCTTCTTGGTTAAAGCGAACGGAATCGTCATAGCAAGGAGAACCAATCCTTAGTGGTTGATGGAAAATGCGCTTTCAACCTTTTCTTTTATACATGCTGGACTGGAAGCAATCGTATCTGTGCCCGCGTTTATAAGTTCTTTGATTGAACCATAGCCATATGACACACCTATCGGTCGCATGTTATTTGCGATTGCACCCATGACATCGTATTTTCTATCTCCAACCATTGCGCGATCAAAGGTGCCTGGAATTTCTTCGATTGCGTATTTCAGTAAATCAATTTTGTTTGTGTGAGTGCCGTCAAATTCACTACCAAATACTCTTTCAAAATAAGGCCTCATTTCGAAATGATCAATGATCCTTTCCGCATTTATCCTAGGCTTACTGGTTGCGACGAACAAAGTGTAACCAGCATCAGCAATAGAGGACAGTGCTTCATGAATTCCTTCATAGGGTTTATTTTCACACCAACCGATTTTATCAAATCGTTCACGATATAAGTTAACAGCTTTTAACGTAAGTTCTTCACCGACCATTTCTGGAAATGTGTCGTATAAAGATGGGCCTATACAGTATCGTAAATATTCGTTGGAAGGACGTGGATGCCCGAGCTTATCGACGGCGTAAAGGATGCTTTTGCTAATTCCCTCAAATGAGTCAGTTAGTGTACCGTCGAGATCGAAGTAGATGTGGAATGACATCTGAGTAGCATATCAGTGTGTCCGCTATTTGAGCGTATTTTTTTAGACATTTTTTTGATTAAGAGTTTAGAGTAGTTGTTTGACATCGAGTAACTAGAGATAGGCGACTTAGTCTTCTATAAACTATGATTGAAATATAGTTTCTTGCATAATCATGCTCGTAATTTTAAGAATTTAAACGATGACTAATTCTACTCTCGAAAATACCGTTTCACAGACCTGGACACGAATGCTTGAGCCTCCTGAGGCGATGCCATCTTCGGCTGATATCGTCATCATTGGTGGCGGTATCGTTGGCGTATCTACAGCCTGGTTTCTTGCCAAACAAGGTATTGACGTGGTGCTTTGTGAGAAGGGTTATATCGCGGGAGAGCAATCAGGACGAAACTGGGGCTGGGTGCGCGTGCAGGGCAGGGATAGTAGAGAAATTCCAATGGCACTTGAGAGCCAGCGTATCTGGGAAGGTCTTAAAGAAGAAATCGGCGAGGACGTTGGTTTTGTTCGCGGTGGTTGTTTTTATATAGCGAACACTGAAAATGAATTAGAGAAACGAGAAGATTGGATAAAGCTAGCTAGAAAATATGATATTGGCACGCGCCTCATAGGGCCCAGAGAATTACAGAAACTTGTACATGGTTCAGCAATGGATTGGGCTGGCGCGATGTACACAGAAAGTGATGGCCGTGCAGAACCCCACTTAGCCACACCTGCAATTGCAAGGGCAGCCATGCAGAATGGTGCGAAGATTTTAACAGCTTGTGCAGTACGAGGGATAGAAACGTCGGGCGGAGCCGTCTCAGCAGTTGTTACTGAAAATGGCACGATAAAAACGTCGACGGTTTTATGTGCCGCTGGTGCTTGGACGTCAATGTTTTGCCATTCTTTGGGTATCAACGTACCCCAACTTACGGTACAAGGAACTGTAGCAAGAACAGCAGCAGCAGAAAACGTTTTGAATGGTATGATAATTGGTAATAATTTGGGAGTTCGTCGCCGTCAGGATGGTGGATATACAGTTGCGCATGAGTCTATTTTTGAGCACTCGATAACACCATCTTCTTTTCGCCATTTCGCTAAATTTTTGCCAGTTATATTGAAGGATGTCGAACATATACGGTTTTCTTTTGGGCAAGAATTTATCGACGAATGGAGGACACCTCAAGCCTGGGCACTTGATAAAGCATCACCTTTTGAGAAGACTCGAGTATTAAATCCGTCTCCAACGCCTCGCATACTTGAAACTATTCGACGAAACTTGGATGTAATGTTCCCACAATTAGCATCAGCGCCATTTGTGGAAACCTGGGGCGGTATGATCGAAACGACGCCGGATGTCGTTCCCGTGATCGACGCCATCGACAATCTATCAGGCTTCCATATAGCGACCGGATTTAGTGGTCATGGTTTTGGTATAGGGCCTGGAGCAGGTAAAGCGACCGCTGGTCTACTGAGTGGCTCTGATTCGGGTATCGATATTTCTGAATTCAGGTTGAGTCGATTCTTTGACGGTAGCCCGATAAAGCCCCAGGGATTTGTATGAGCGATCTGTTGTGCTGTGTAAGCCATAGTCATTGGCTTTTTGCGACTGCGATAATAAAATCAACAATATGAAAAATTCAGGCGCACGCTTGCCAAATAATGGCTGAGCGTTGTCCCGATCGGCAGTAAGCTAGCACTGGTCCATCACATTCGTCGATGATACGACGCTGTTCCTGAATAGCCTCGTATGCTATCGGCAAGATGGATATAGGGATATGGTGGAATGATATTCCGACCTTTCTGCATTCTGCAGAAATAGTATCAACCGTAGGTTGATCAAGCTCTTCATGATCCGGGCGATTGCAGATCACCACACGGTAACCAGCCGCTATGATCTCAGCAAGATCATCAGGAAAGATCTGAGTAGCCACGGCATAATTATCTGCAATTCTTAAAATATTAATTTTCAAATTCCACTAGAAGATAAGGCTAAATATAGCAAGTGCTGAACGAACTAGTATGTAGACATTCATGATGATCAGAAAGTAGTATAACGGACGGTTTCCAATCTTCACTTCAATAGAGAGTAATTCCTTGTCAGACGAAAAAAATAGATTCATCGGTGGATTAAGTATTAATCCAATATTTGCGGATTTCGTGGAGACAGAGCTTCTTCCAGCGATTGGATTTGAACGCGCGATGTTTTGGAGTGGTGTCGAGTCGATTATTAACGATCTTACTCCCAGAAACCGTGAGTTGTTAAAAATTCGTGGTGAGCTACAGAGTAAGATCAATGACTGGCATAAGGCTCGGCAAGGAAGCGACTGGGTTCATGATGAGTATGTCACGTTCCTAAAAGATATCTCGTATCTCGAGCCAAGCGACACATTCGTGGAAATTGAAACCATTAATGTAGATGCAGAACTAGCTAGTATCGCAGGCCCACAGCTTGTTGTGCCCGTGAGTAATGCTCGTTTTGCAATCAACGCAGCCAATGCACGCTGGGGTAGTCTCTACGATGCTTTATATGGCACGGATGTCATTGCCGAAGATGAAGGTAGGCAGAATACCAGTGTTTATAATGCTCGTCGCGGCGCAGCGGTTATACGTTATGCAACGGAGTTTCTTGATAGAACTCTTCCGCTCGTTGGTGCAAGTCATGGTGATGTTAATATTTATGGAATTGATCGTGACGAAGATGGGGTACGCTTCGTCGCATCTCATGCGAATGGTGAGGCACTTCACCTTAAGTCGCCCGCACAATTCGTTGGGTTTAAAGAAATTGAATCTCATGCACAATACTTGTTTTGCAATAACGGTCTACATATTGAATTACTCATAAATCCTGACCATCCGATTGGAAAGGACGCTACTGCGAACCTCGCTGATGTAATTCTTGAATCAGCGCTAACCGCTATTCAGGACTGTGAAGACTCAGTAGCTGCCGTTGATGCCGTTGATAAGGTTGGTGTGTACCGCAATTGGCTGGGATTGATGCGTGGTGATCTGACTGCGAATTTTATGAAAGGTGGCAAGGGGATAGTTCGTACTTTAGCAAAAGATCGTGTGTATACCTCGATCAATAATGAAGAATTGGTCCTGTCTGGAAGAAGTCTGCTGCTGATCAGAAATGTTGGCCACCTGATGTCAAATGACGCGATTCTTGATGCTACTGGTGACGAGGTGTTTGAGGGTATATTGGATGCAATTATCACCGTTGCTGCTGCACTAACTGATCGCCGTCGTGACGGTCTGCAGCCGAACAGTCGCACTGGGAGTATCTATATTGTAAAACCGAAGATGCATGGTCCAGCAGAAGTTGCATTTACAGACACACTCTTTAGCCGCGTTGAGAAACTATTTGATTTGGAGGAAAACACGATCAAGATCGGTATCATGGATGAGGAGCGCCGTACCACTGTTAATTTACCCCTATGTATAAAGGCAGCAAAAAGCAGAGTTGTCTTTATTAATACTGGTTTTTTGGATCGTACTGGTGATGAAATTCATACCAGCATGCACGCTGGAAAGGTACTACCCAAAGGAGCCATAAAAGAGCAACCGTGGCTTAATGCCTATGAGGACTGGAATGTCGATGTAGGTATCCGTTGCGGTTTGCCAGGTTTGGCACAGATCGGAAAAGGGATGTGGCCAAAGCCAGATGAAATGCTTCAGATGATTGAGACGAAGCAAGTGCATCCTGAATCTGGAGCGAATTGCGCCTGGGTGCCATCGCCCACAGCGGCTACCCTTCATGCGATGCATTATCATGCGGTTAACGTGCAGGCGATGCAGAAGAAGCTGGCCAGTCGGCCGCTGGCCAGTATTGATGAAATCTTGACACCACCGCTTGGCGACGTTTCCACCTTATCAGCGGATGAAATCCAGAGAGAGATTGAGAACAATGCACAGGGAATACTTGGATACGTAGTACGCTGGATTGATCAGGGGGTAGGTTGCTCGAAAGTACCAGACATTACTGACGTTGGTCTAATGGAAGATCGTGCTACTTTGCGAATATCCAGTCAGCATATTGCGAATTGGTTATTGCATGGCGTGACGAGTAAAGAGCAAGTGTTATCAATCTTTAAAAGGATGGCAAAAGTTGTCGACAATCAGAATAACAGTGATGCATCATACAAGCGTATGAGTGAAGACATTGACAATAGCATCGCTTTCCAAGCTGCTTGTGCTTTGGTTCTGGAAGGTCTTTACCAGCCCAATGGTTACACTGAACCTCTCTTACATCAGTATCGTCTGAAAAAGAAAAGAGAGCTTGCCTGTTAATTTTTTTAATGTGACTTTTTCGCGAACGTTTCTCCTGCTCATTATTCTTGTGCCAATTGGATCCTGGGCTGATGAAGACTTAACGATCGCCGTTGCCAGTAATTTTCAGCGAACTGCCGAGAAACTTGCAACTGAATTTACTTTAGTTACACAAATTCCAATAAGGATCACTGCCGCCTCGACCAGTAATTTGTATGCTCAGATCATCAATGGGGCACCCTATGATATTTTTCTCGCTGCTGATATCGAGCGACCAAAGAGTCTGGAAGCAAATGAATTTGCTGTTCGCGGTTCCAGAATGACTTATGCAATCGGAGCATTGATGTTGTGGTCCTCCGATAGCTCCTTTGAAAAAGGCGAATGTGTTGCTGCTCTGGAGAGTGGCTCATATAGGAAGCTTGCAATAGCAAACCCTGAAATCGCGCCTTACGGTCTGGCTGCTAAGGAGTATCTACAGGCGATCGGGAATTGGCGTGATGCATCAAGTCAATTGGTTTTTGGTGAAAATATCTCACAGACATTATTATTCGCAGTTACTGGTAATGTGACATTCGCATTGGTTGCTCGTGCTCAGGTAGTTGCCAGCTTACCTGTTGATGCTACATGTATATGGAAAGTACCCTCGAGCTTGCATAGTGACATTGAGCAACAAGGCGTTCTATTGTCTAACTCAAAAAGTTTAGAGTCAGCGCAACGCTTTATGAATTTTTTGCGCGAACCAAAAGCAATTGCAATAATCGAAAGCAGCGGTTATACGGTTACTGAATAATGGACATTGGGCCCCTTTGGTTATCTCTACAGTTAGCGTTTGTAACGACCTTAGTATTGATTATTCTGGGCACACCATTGGCTTGGTGGTTATCACAGAGTCGATCTCGTTGGCAGTCCGTCATTCAAGCAATCGTTGCAATGCCTATTGTATTACCACCAACGGTATTGGGCTTTTATTTGTTAGTAGTGCTAGGCCCAGCGGGTGTAATTGGCAGTTGGTGGGTGAAGCTCACAGGGAATACTTTAACATTCTCATTTGCCGGGCTTGTAATTGCATCCTGCATATACAGCCTGCCTTTTGCCGTACAGCCTATGCAGAATGCATTCGAGTCATTATCTAGCAGTAAGCTTGAGGCTGCGTGGACTCTTGGTGCATCAAAGTTGGATGCATTTTTTTCTGTTGTCGTGCCACTGTCTTTACGTGGATTCGTTAGTGCCACTGTTCTTGCATTTGCTCATACATTAGGTGAGTTTGGTGTAGTTCTAATGGTTGGCGGTAACATTCCAGGTGAATCACGTGTCGTTTCAATTGCGATTTATGAGCATGTTGAGACGCTCAATTTTGCAGCGGCACATCAATTATCTCTAGTGCTAATCCTTTTTGCGTTCTTTATTCTATTTGGCATGTTTCTGGTCAATCGTCGGTGGCAACCACGATGAATAACGTTGAGATGAAATACTCGCTTCAAAAAGGTGACTTCAAATTGGAGGTGGATACAAGGATTCCAGCTACAGGCATCACTGGCGTGTTTGGCGAGTCCGGATCTGGTAAGACCACGTTGTTACGCTGCATTGCCGGTCTTGAGGCATTAACTGATGAAGACTCCCGCCCACCGCATAAACGTCGTATTGGTTATGTTTTTCAAGATTCAGAGCTATTTCCACACCTGACGGTGCAGAAGAATTTAGAATATGGATGGCGCAGAAATCCAGATGCCCGTCGGCCTATCACTGAGTTTGCGAGCATGCTCGAAGTCGATCAATTGCTAGATCGCTCAGTAAGTGATTTATCCGGTGGAGAAGCTCAGCGTGTTTGTATTGCTCGTGTGTTGTGTCAGGAACCACAATTAATACTCATGGATGAGCCGCTCTCTGCGCTCGATGCACGACGACGTAACAATGTGCTGCCATATCTTGATCGATTGCATTCTGAAACGTCAGTGCCAATTATTTATGTGAGTCATAATATTGACGAAATTTGTCGATTGAGTGACCACCTCATTCTTCTCGACAATGGCAAGGTGGTTGCGGAGGGCGGTCTACAAGAGACACTGGCAAGAATCGATTTGCCGCAATTCAGAGGCCAGAATGCTGGAGCTGTTCTCGAGGCCAACCAGTCACGATACGACGCAGAATTTGATCTTTCGTTATTCCAGTTTTTGGGTGGCGAGTTGTGGGTGCCGGGTTGTCAGGACATGAGGACTACTCGATTGAGAATTGACGCGGGGGATATCAGTTTAAGTCGTACTTCAGTGAAGTCGAGCACGATTCTCAACATACTTCCTGCTGTCATTGATGAAATGATTGCAGAGACTGCGTCTACTCAACTAGTACGGCTGAGATTAGGCACTAATTTTCTCGTTGCACGCATTACTCGAAGATCATTACACGAACTAAATCTACAGGTCGATGATAATGTCTTTGCGCAAATAAAATCAGTCACTGTTCGTTACTAAGGTGAAGGCAATGGAAATATTTTTTATGCGATTTTATTTTTTAGTCGTTCAGATACAAAGAGTTTCCAGTGTAAGATATTCGTTGCAAATTAGAGTGGTGGAGTATTCATAGTGAGTACGGACAAGGTTGTAGGAATTATAGGTGGTATGGGTCCAGAAGCGACAGTGGATTTCATGTCTCGTATCCTATTAGCAACACCAGCAGTCAAGGATCAGGATCATGTTCGCATGATCGTCGAAAATAACCCCCGAATTCCCAGCAGGCAAGCCGCGATGAAAGGTGAGGGAAAAGACCCGGGCATAGCGATCGCCGCAATTGCGACTCGCTTAGAGGTAGCTGGCGCAGATTTTCTGGTGATGCCCTGTAATTTAGCGCATGTTTGGCGAAGTGATATCGAATCCGCTATCAGTGTTCCGTTTATCAGCATCATTGATCAGTCAGTTCAATTAGCGCTCTGCCAAAGTAGCAATGACAATGCTGTTGGTCTTATGACGACTCCTGGTTGTTTCTCTGCAGGGCTCTACCAGCAAGCTTTAGCTGAAGCAGGTAGACCAGTAATTTTGCAAACGCCAAATGAACTGTCGACTACAATGTCGCTGGTTGAAAGAATCAAAAGCGGTGATAAGTCGCGCGAAGTAGCGATGGGCCTGCGACAATTAGCCGATGAACTTATTAAGCGTGGCGCGAAGATTTTAATTGCTGCCTGCACAGAATTTCCACTTGTGCTTAATGAGTCGATGTTTGATGTCACCTTTATTACATCGACTGATGCGCTTGCAAAGAAAACAGTATTGTTGGCGCTTGGCGGCGATCGCTTTTAGAATAACCAGGAAACAGATATGAAGCTATCCAATTTTCCGCGAGTGTCCCTCGCACACTTACCGACACCGCTGGAGCATATGCCGCGCTTGAGCGAAAGTCTTGGCGGTCCAGAAATATTCGTGAAACGTGATGATTGCACAGGCCTCGCAACTGGCGGTAATAAGACTCGGAAACTTGAGTTTTCGATGGGTGAGGCAGTCAAGCAAGGCGCGGATACAGTCATTACCGTTGGAGCGATCCAATCGAACCATGTCCGCCAAACAGCAGCAGCTGCATGTAAACTTGGTATGGCCTGTGAAGTACTTCTCGAGAATCGCGTGAGTGGATCAAGCGAAATCTATTCGAAGTCCGGTAACGTTTTCCTTGATCAGATATTCGGTGCAAATTTACGTCAATTTGACGCTGGTACTGATTTTAATGCGGCGATGCAGTCAGTTGCCAATGAGGTAAGGAGTGCTGGTGGCATGCCATATATTATCCCTGGCGGTGCATCGAATGCTGTAGGAGCGCTAGGTTACGTTGACTGCGGTGTTGAAATGCTGGGTCAGCTCAAAGAACAAAACCTTACAATTGATCATCTTGTTTTAGCTACAGGTAGTGCAGGTACGCATGCGGGCCTTTCTGTTGGATTCCGGGCAAGCGGAAATGATTTACCGATTCTTGGTATCGGAGTAAATGCACCTCAGGAAACACAAGAAGAGCGCGTTTATAATTTGGCTGTTGAAACAGCGAAGCTAGTTGGTTCAAAAGACTGTGTTGCTCGTGAGGATATCATTGCTGACTGCAACTACATTGGTTCCGGTTATGGTGTACGGACAGAATCGATGAATGAGGCGATTTTGATGTTGGCTCGTCTCGAGGGATTACTATTCGATCCGGTATACAGTGGTAAGGCCTTGGCAGGCATGATCGATTATATTCGTCAGGGTCGTTTCACTAAAGGGCAGAATATCGTATTTCTGCACACGGGTGGTTCAGCCGGATTGTTCGCTTACTCAGATATCTTATCAACATGAGAGTTGATGGTGACGCTGGTATATTGTACGTATGAATATCCATAAAGATCTTCTATGCCACGAATAATATTGATGATAACCCTTATTTTTGTAGGGGAACTTATTTTTAGTCTGGTTTTTAATATACCTCTTTTTTTTCGACCTACGGTGCTGGAAGTATTTGGCATTAGTAATACGCAACTAGGCGATATGTTTGCTGTTTACGGTATCGCAGCAATGCTTTCTTATTTTCCAGGTGGAGTCCTAGCAGACCGATTTTCACCGCGCAGTCTAATAGTGACATCACTGTTCCTTACTTCCATCGGTGGACTTTATCTAGCGACGTTTCCGGGTATTGTTGGAATGCGATTTCTCTATGGGTACTGGGGTGTCACAACGGTATTCTTTTTATGGGGCGCTTTGATCAAGACAACACGTGATTGGGGTGGTGAAAAATCGCAAGGATTGGCGTTTGGGTTGCTGGATGGAGGTAGGGGCTTGGTAGCTGCGTCCTGTGCGACGATAGGCGTAATTATTTTATCAGTTTATATGCCTGATGATGCTCGACAAGCAACTCCTCTGATGCGTGAAAGCGGTTTTCGAATGGTGGTTTGGTACTACACACTATTAGTATTTTTAGCCGCCATTCTCGCTTGGTTCGTAATTCCGACCACGAGGATGGAACATAAAGTTATTTTTAATCCGCTAAAGAACATGGCTATTGTTTTAAGAAGACCTGTTATTTGGGCACAAGCTGCTGTCATTGTTTGTGCTTATTGCGGATATAAGAGTCTCGGTAACTATTCGTTGTATGCCGTTCAAGTTCTGGGAATGAATGAGGTCGATGGCGCAAGAATAGCCTCTTATGGTGCTTGGACCCGACCAGTCGCAGCGCTCATGGCCGGGTTGATTGCAGATCGATACAACGCGACTCGCTCAATTATTGTGATGTTTCTTGCTATATGTGTGATGTATGGATCGTGGTCGTTTGCGACGCCAAAAGATTCGGGAAATTTTATAATTTATGCCAATTTCTTTATGACCATGGTCGCCGTCTATGCATTACGGGGCGTATACTTCGCGCTGCTTGAGGAAAACCGAACACCAAAATATTTGACTGGTGCAGCCGTCGGTTTGGTTTCGGTGGTGGGTTACACTCCTGATATATTCTTTCCACCGATCGCAGGTCGTATACTAGATGCAAATCCTGGTCTTATAGGTCACCAGAATTATTTTTTATTCCTTTCTATAATTGCATTGCTGGGAGCTATCGCCGCAGTCAGCCTAGTTTTTCTGAATCGTAACAATGCGACTAATTGGAAGTAATTAATGAAAAAAATTATATTAATAACATCATTACTATTGACGGCATTAGTTTCTAATGCAGCTGATACTGTTAAGGAATTCCGCGGATCAGAAAATACGACAACAGCGATATTTACAGTCAAAGCGCCGTGGCTGCTCGATTGGCGCTTAGATGGCGATTATGATGGGCTTATTGCACTGGATGTTGCATTGATTGAGGCCGATACGGGCCGACATGTCGGTCGTATTTTACACACCAAGTACAAAGGTAATGGTTTGAAACTTTTCGATCAAGCAGGTCGTTATCAATTGCGGGTCAGTTCAACGTTGGCTCGATGGACTTTAAAAGTTAAGCAAATTAAACCCGAAGAAAAGGAATTGTATACACCAAAGGAATCCCGATTGAAAAAAGCTACTCCTTTTCGTCTAAAAGGTTAGTTTATAGCAATAGGTATGCAAGCCATATGGTGTTGTGCGATTATCAAGAGCATGAATAATTTGATTGACAAGAAGGGCAGCGCTTTGGTCAGTTTTGCGGCGGTAATTGTCGTAATCTATGGAATGCAGATGGCCAAGGTACTGCTCGTTCCTTTTCTTATTGCTGCCTTTTTTACACTAATAACAGTTCGGCCGATGATTTGGTTGCAGAAGCGACGAACTCCGAGTTTTTTGGCCGCACTGATCATTGTGTCTTCGATTATGTCCTTACTGGCCATTATCGGTGCGATCCTCGGAAGCTCAATAGGTGATTTTACTGCTGCATTGCCTGGGTATCAGGAGAGGCTCGATGTTATTAAGGATAGCGTTATTGATTTTGCTATCAGGCATTTTAATTTTGAAGAATCGATGGAAAATATCGGTGATATGATTGATCCGGGCTGGGCCATGGGCCTTGTCGCATCAATTCTGAACAGCTTAAAGGATGTCCTGACAAATGCGTTTTTGATTATTTTTACGATGATTTTTATGCTTCTCGAAGTATCGAGTGTTGGCACAAAGGTCGAAGCCGCCTTCGGCCGCAGTGCAAATTCGATGGAGAGACCACGAGTTTTTTTGCAAAATCTTGGCCGCTATCTGGGCATCAAAACAATCGTCAGTATCGCTACAGGTACCTGTGCAGGCATTCTTACTTGGTCACTCGGTTTGGACTTTCCGCTTCTTTGGGCGATGCTTGCTTTCCTTCTTAATTACGTGCCGACTATCGGGTCAATAATTGCTGCCGTACCGGCGGTCTTGTTAGCACTTGTTCAATTAGGGCCTGGTGCAGCCGGTGCAACTGCGATGGGTTTTGCTGTTATCAATGTCGTATTTGGTAATGCCATTGAGCCACGTTTGATGGGTTATGGCGTTGGAATATCGCCGTTGGTGGTTTTCATTGGATTGATTTTTTGGGGTTGGGTTTTTGGTCCAGTTGGTATGTTGCTTTCAGTACCGTTAACGATGACCCTCAAGTTGGGGTTGGAGAGCGATGCACGCACTCGATGGATCGCGATTCTTATTGGTTCGGAAGGGGATGCCCAATATGCACTAAGACTACACAATGTTACTGAGGATTAAACAGTCGTTTTTTTGTAGAATGACTGAATACCTAAACGTACATTGGAATTATGAGTCTTAATTATAAGGCCATAAAAAGCTAAGTTACTTAGTGGGCTATTGGTAAGTTTTAATATGTTTACAAGACCCATTCTCTTGACATTGCTATTCATGACTCCGGTTTTTGGTTTTGGCAATGAGAATGATGCGAAAATAATAGTACGAGATGCTATCAATCATTGGCGTGGCCATTCTTCCTATACTGAAATGACGATGGTAATCCATCGTCCGAAATGGGAACACTCGATGAGTATGCGCGCCTGGATGAAGGGTGATCATCATTCACTGGTGCGCGTAATTGAACCCAAGAAAGATCGCGGTAATGGCACCTCATAAATGTCTTTTTGGAGACTATTAGTTTGAGTATTTTACGGTACACGATACCTAACAGCTTTACAGCACTGAGCTTATTACTTGGCTTTACATCTATTGTGATGACGCAATTGGGAGATCTCGAACTTGCAGCCTGGATTATAGTTTGGTGCGGCCTGCTTGACGTATTGGATGGTGTATCGGCAAGGTTACTCAAAGCCACTTCCAATTTTGGGGCCGAATTTGACTCTATGGCTGACCTAGTTTCTTTTGGGGTTGCTCCGGCAGTTCTGGTGTTGAATGCGGGTTTGCAGATTGTTGGAATTGAGTATGACTCTAATTTTTTCTGGTTATTATTGATCGCGGTTGCCGTTTTTGTATTAGCTGGCGCTATGCGCCTTGCGCGTTTCAATTTGACGTCAGAGGAGACATCCAAGGGCTGGTTTATCGGTATTCCAATTACCGCCTCCGGTGGAGGTCTAATTGCTCCTATTGTTCTTGTTCTAATTTACTATGAGCAAATCGCTTTCTCCTTACCACTGCAACTTTATTTGCCATTGTTGATGTTTGTTTTAGCTATTTTGATGATTTCGAGTATTCGTTTTCCAAAAGCTACTCGACGAGAGAATAATTTTATTAACGTTTTTCAGATTATTGCGATCCTTGGGATTTACTATTGTGGATTTACGCGCACATATCCCGAGTATCTGTTCGGTATGGGATTGTTTTTGATGATCGTAGGGATCATCTCAGGTCGAATAACTCGCTATAGGTGATTTGGATTAATTTCTGATTATTTTTCTATCCAGTGAGCCTGCCGGCTCCTACTAGAGCTTCATTCACAAAGCAGGCAAAAATTTGTCAACGACCATTATTATACTCATTATATATTTAGCTATGCTCGCAGGCTTGGCTATTTGGAGTCGTCGCGAGACGCGCACTCTGAAAGGGTACTATCTGGCTGATAAAAAGTTGCCGTACTGGGTAGTGGCTTTTAGTACTAATGCCACTGGTGAGAGCGGCTGGTTATTGCTTGGTTTATCAGGCATGGGATATTTAGTCGGCGTACAAGCTTATTGGGTCGTTGTTGGTGAAGTTCTTGGAATTACTGCGGCTTGGTGGTTTATCGCGAGGCGACTAAAAAAGTTTAGTGACGAAGCTGATGCAATAACGGTACCTGATTTTTTGGTCGCGAAGTTTCAAGATAAGCTTAACTTGATACGTGGAATTGCAATTGTGATTATTCTTGTAATGGCCACTGCTTATATCACAGCACAAATGGTTGCGACGGGCAAAGCGTTTAGTAGTTTTCTTGGAATAGAGTATGCGACAGGAGTCATTCTAGGATCAATATTTATCATTGGTTACACATACGTTGGTGGATACAAGGCAGTGTCGTATACCGATGTCATGCAGGGCGTGCTAATGCTGTTGGGTCTCATTATTGTGCCAGCGGCCGCAATTTACGCTTCTGGTGGTTGGGAAGAAGTACAGAACAATCTGGTCTTGCAGGACCCATCGCTTGTTAAAATGTTTGCTGTTTCAGATGGCGGCAAACCGATTTTTATTACTATCGCTAGTTTTCTCGCGATTGGTCTGCCATTTCTAGGTATGCCACAGCTGATGTTGCGATTCATGTCTGCACGAGACGATGGTGAGGTTAGAAAGGCCAGAATTGTTTCTTCATTAGTCTTGCTGATCCTCACTTTTGGTGCTGTGACAGCTGGGGTAGCTGGTCGCGCTTTGTTTCCTGGTCTTGAAGACTCGGAAACTATATTCCCTGTATTGTCGAATAATCTCTTTCCCGAGGTTATTTCGGGCATGCTACTGGTGGTCGTTATATCGGCAATTATGTCAACAGTTGACTCATTACTGTTGCTTGTTTCGTCATCAGTCGTTCGGGACGCATATCAGAAGATTATGAAATCAACCAAGAGCGAGGAGGTGCTATCGACTTATGGTAAGTATGTAACGATTATCATCGGGGCTATTGCAGTTGTACTCGGTATTCAGGAGCCGCAAGTCATATTTGATTTTGTTCTAGCATCCTGGTCTGGTCTTGGGTCTGCCTTTGGCCCACCAATTATTGGCATTCTTTACAATAAGCGTATTACTTGGGAAGGCGTTGTAGCTGGAATGCTAGGTGGTTTCGTGGCAAGTGTTACCTGGCTTGTTTGGTTCAAGGCGGATTATTACGGACTTTATGAAGCAATTCCTGGGTTCATATTTGGTTTAGTTTTGACTTACGGCGTAAGTTGGCTGACTAGCCAGAAAAATTAGAAATAAAATCTATTAAAATGTGCCCAAAACGTATGGAAAATACTTACTGATTCCACTATCCTTCGCTTGGTTTTCGTTTGCACGGCTCTTGAAATAAGGAAAAAAGCTTAGCAGTAACGCGAACTGAACAAAATTAAGACTATCGTGGATGTCTCATAAGATCTCCAGATCATAAATCGTATGACCCTCAAAGGATGCATGAAGTATGCCCTTAGCTGTTGTTTTGATTTTTCTCGTAGTTGGCTCTCTTGTGTTTCATTTTGTAAGCCCATGGACTTTTACAGATTTGGCTTCCAATTGGGAGATGGTGGATTTAACCGTCGACATTACCTTCGTTGTTACTGGTTTTGTCTTTGTTGCTGTGAATCTCTTTACGGCCTACTGCGTCATAAAATACCGTCATAAGAAGAATGCACGTGCCAACTATGAGCCAGAAAATAAGAAACTTGAATACTGGTTAACGGGGCTAACTACAATTGGTGTTGCTGCGATGCTGACACCTGGACTGTTCGTCTGGGATAAGTTTGTAGATGTTCCAGAAGAAGCCCATGTCGTAGAGGTGGTAGGGCAGCAGTGGCATTGGACTTATCGCTACCCGGGCGTGGATGGCAAGCTTGGCGAAGTAGACGCTGAACGGATTTCAAAAGAAAATCCGTTTGGAATTGATCCAGAAGATCCAAACGGCCAAGATGATATTGTCGTCTACAATCCTGAGGGGCATATTCCCATTGATCGGCCTGTGAAGTTCTTGCTGCGCTCAAAGGATGTATTACACAATTTTACCGTCGCACAGTTTCGCGTGAAGATGGACATGGTGCCCGGTATGACGACGTTCCTATGGTTAACGCCAACTAAGACAGGCCGTTTTGAATTACTTTGCGAAGAACTTTGCGGCGTTGGGCATTTTGCTATGCGTGGCGCCATCGTCGTTGATAATCAGGAAGACTTTGATTTGTGGTTGGCGACTCAACCGACTTTCGGTGAGCTGATGTCACGACCAGCGGGTAATGCGATGGTAGGGTCTGCGTTATATGCACCCTGTGCTGCATGTCATGGCATACAAGGTGGAGGCAATTTTGACTTAAATGCTCCCAATCTTGCAGGCCAGTCGGATTGGTACCTGAAACGTCAACTTATGAACTACAAGACGGGGCTTCGTGGCACGCATGAGAAGGACATGTATGGGCGCCAGATGACTGCTATGGTCATGACCTTGGTTAACGAGGCGGCTGTCGATAATGTAGTTGCTTACATAGATACGCTTCCTGGTAGTCCGGCTCCGTCAACCATTGACGGAAACATTGAACGCGGTCAGAAAACATATGCTGTTTGTGCTTATTGTCATGGCCGTGATGGTATGGGCAATCAAGCTACGAACGCACCACGTTTAGCCGGTCTTTCGGACTGGTATATGAAACGTCAACTGCAGAATTGGAATGATGGCGTGCGGGGCACTCACAAACAGGACTATTACGGCTATCAGATGGGGCTGTTTAGTCAGATATTAAACGACGAACAAGCGATTGATGACATCATCGCTTACATCAATACTTTATAGGCTAATAATTTATGTCTTACGTTGCATTTGCAGATCGTGATCATGAGCAAGACCACCATGACCCGGACACATTTATTACTAAATATGTCTGGAGCCAGGACCATAAGGTCATTGCAATTCAGTATGGAATCACAGCAATATTGGTTGGCCTGATTGCACTCGGACTGTCAGTCTTGATGCGCTTACAGTTAGGATTTCCTAATGAATATAGTTTCATCAATCCTGAGAACTATTATCAGTTTGTAACGATGCACGGCATGATCATGGTGATCTACCTGCTGACTGCACTTTTCCTTGGTGGATTCGGTAACTATCTGATCCCATTAATGTGCGGTTCACGGGATATGGTATTTCCATACTTAAATATGCTCAGTTATTGGACTTATTTGTTGTCTGTCATCATCCTAATTGCGAGTTTCTTTGTGGAGGGAGGATCAACGGGAGCAGGATGGACCCTGTATCCACCACAAGCCATTAGTCCCGGCACACCCGGTGTCGATCTTGGCATAATACTGATGCTTGTATCACTCGCTGTATTTATTGTTGCGTTCACCATGGGTGGATTGAACTACATCACCACGGTTTTGCAGGCGCGATGCAAAGGCATGACGTTGATGCGTATGCCATTGTCAGTCTGGGGTATTTTTATAGCAACAGTTCTTGGTCTACTCGCATTCCCAGCATTGCTGGTCAGTGCAATCATGATGTTGTTTGATAAGACACTCATGACCAGTTTTTTCATGCCAGCTGTAAGTTCCATGGGCGTTGATCCTGGTTATACTGGTGGCAGTCCTATTCTGTTCCAACATTTGTTCTGGTTTTTTGGGCACCCTGAGGTCTACATTGTGGCTTTACCGGCGTTCGGTATTGTTTCTGACCTTCTCAGCACGCATGCGAGAAAGAATATTTTTGGTTATCGCATGATGGTCTGGGCTATTATTGTAATAGGTGGGTTGAGCTTTATTGTTTGGGCTCACCATATGTATGTTAGCGGCATGAACCCATATTTTGGATTCTTCTTTGCGACAACGACGCTGATCATCGCCGTACCAACGGCTATAAAAGTTTACAATTGGGTGCTGACCCTATGGCAAGGCAACATTCACCTTCGGGTGCCAATGCTATTTTCGATAGGCTTCATCTTTACTTTTATTCATGGCGGTTTAACCGGCCTTTTCCTAGGTAATGTGACGATTGATTTACCGTTGTCAGATACTTACTTCGTTGTAGCACACTTCCATATGGTTATGGGTGTATCACCAGTGCTCGTCGTTTTCGGAGCGATTTATCACTGGTGGCCGAAGATTACTGGAAAGATGTACAACGAAACCTTGGGCAAATGGCATTTCTGGATGACATTTCTCGGCACTTATGCGATCTACCTGCCAATGCATTATTTGGGTTTTGCTGGTGTTCCGCGACGCTACTTTGCGATGGGTAACACTGACTTCCTTCCTGATTCGGCACAGGATTTGAATGCGGCAATTACAATATCGGCAGTGTTTGTCGCAGCCACACAGCTTCTGTTCTTTATTAATATGATCTGGAGCCTCAAGAGTGGACCTAAGTCGGATCCTAATCCATGGGATGCCACGACGCTTGAGTGGCAAACACCGGATCATCCACCCAAACATGGTAACTGGGGACATGAGTTACCGGAAGTACATCGTTGGGCCTACGATTACAGTGTGCCGGGCTATGAGGACGATTTTATTCCTCAAAATGTTGCTGCGGATAAAGCGCCGGTGGGTGAGGGGCATTAGGTGACTGTTGCTTTAGTTTTTCTCGCAATTATCCTTGCGACTTTGTTGGGCTGGCTGTTCAAGCAGACTCTCAATGCAGCGCCGTGGGAAATGGAAGCAGTAAGCGATTTGGCCCATCATGGCCCGTTAGGCGGAACGATTGACAAAAGTAAATTGATTGCTTTATTAGCATTCATGGCAGTAGCTTCGTCGTTTTTTGCATTAATTCTTAGCGCCTATGCTTTACGAATGGAGCTTGGGGATTGGGTGCCCCTGACAGAACCGCAGCTTCTATGGATGAATACGGCGATACTGATTGTCGCGAGTATTGTTTTCCAGTGGACACGCAATGCAGCCATAAACGACTGGCAGAGCCGTTTGAAGCCGGGACTAATAATCACTGGTGCTCTTACATTGGGATTTGTGCTTGGACAATTTATTGCATGGCAGCAGTTACAAAATTCAGGTCAACTTGTTTCGAGCAATCCGTCTAATGGGTTTTTCTATTTATTGACGGGAGCACATGCGATTCACATTCTTGGTGGATTATATGTTTGGGCAAGAGCGACATTAAAGTTTGTTGCTGGCTCTGGAGACACTGAGGGGATTCGTCGCAGTATTGAACTATGTACGATTTATTGGCATTTCCTGCTAATCGTTTGGTTAGTACTTTTTGGTTTGCTGTTGTCGACCTGATTTATTTGGTTTAAGGGGTTTCTATGTCAGAAGCAGTATTATATAGCGGAGAAAAAGAAGCTGAGGGCACGGAAGGTCTTATAGAAGATTGGTCCCGGGACAAGCAGGTCTTTGGCGTGCCGTGGGGTAAAGCCATGATGTGGATTTTCCTTCTCTCGGACACCTTTATTTTCAGTTGTTTCCTTGTGGGCTATATGTCTGCTCGAATTGCAACAACAGATCCATGGCCGAATCCGTCTGAGGTTTTTGCACTAGAAGCATTCGGATACCCAGTGCCATTGCTCTTAATCGCAATAATGACCTTTATCTTGATTACGTCGTCTGGCACGATGGCCCTTGCTGTAAACATGGGTTATCGCAAGAATAAAAAAGCAACATTTTGGCTTATGTTTGCTACCGCGATACTCGGTGCTTCCTTTGTCGGTATGCAGGCGTTTGAATGGTCCAAGCTAATAGCAGAGGGCGTGCGGCCATGGGAAAATCCGTTCGGCGCCGCACAATTTGGCTCGAGTTTTTTCATGATTACAGGCTTTCATGGAATGCATGTATCCGCTGGTGTTATTTATTTACTCGTGGTTGCTTTTAGAGTTAAGAATGGCTTTTACGATAAGGTACCGGATGGATATAAAATTGTTGAGATCGCAGGTCTTTATTGGCACTTTGTCGATCTCGTTTGGGTATTTATTTTTGCATTTTTCTACCTCTGGTAAAAAATAGGACTAATCGCTATGTCAGACGATGGGACACAACATCCACTAAAAATTTATTGGATTATGTGGGTTGCACTTTTTGTACTTAGCTCGTTTTCGTACGCAACAGACTTTATGGATAGAGGGGCGTTACGAACATTCTTGATTTTACTATTTATGTTTATCAAGGCTGCTGGAATTACTTGGATCTTCATGCATATGGGTTGGGAGCGGTTAGCGCTAAAAATTGCTATATTGGGACCACCAGTTGCAATTCTGGTGCTTATCTACTTGATGTCTGTAGAGGGTATTTATGTAGAGGATTCCAGATTAGAGCATTATGGTGAAAGTACGATGGAAGTATTACCTCCTGTACATCATTAGTAATCCATGATGTATGATCGAAAGGGTCCGCTTGCGGGCCTTTTTTGTTTGGCCTTACAATGAAACTTTGATCCCAGAAAGAATCTTATTTGAAATGACTCAAGCAGTACTATTGGACCTTAAGAATGAGCAATAATGCTGTTCCTGTAAGAGCGATTGTCCTTGTGCTGGACTCTTTTGGCATTGGTGCGACAGCGGATGCTAATAAGTTTGGTGATATTGGCGCTGACACTTTTGGGCATATTGCTGCTGAACGTGCAGCATCGGCGTCTGGCCCTTTAAATTTACCCAATTTGGCACGACTTGGACTATTTCATGCCGGCCAGGAAAGTACTGGAGTGTTTGCGCCCGGTTATAATCCTGATATTGAAGTCGTCGGTGCTTATGGTTATGCAGCAGAGCTCAGTAGTGGAAAAGATACACCGAGCGGGCATTGGGAAATTGCGGGTTTACCTGTTTTGTTTGAATGGGGTTACTTCACCGATCAGGACAAAACTTTTCCAGAGGAGTTGTTAAAGGAGTTGATCCAGCGAGGTAATCTACCTGGAGTCCTCGGAAATTGTCATGCATCAGGAACCACTATTATCTCTGAGTTAGGGGATGAGCATGTAAAAAGTGGTATGCCAATTGTTTATACTTCATCAGATAGTGTGTTCCAGATAGCCTGTCATGAGGAGGCATTCGGACTGGATCGGCTTTACGAGCTTAGCGATATCGCTCGAGAACTGGTCGATAAGTACAATATTGGACGAGTAATTGCTCGACCATTCGTTGGTGATGGACCTCGAACTTATGTACGTACTGGCAATCGACGTGATTTGACGACACCACCGCATGCGCCGACAGTACTAGATAGGTTGGTGGAAAGTGGCGGCAATGTTATCGGTATTGGCAAAATCTCAGATATTTATGCTGATATGGGTATTACGAAAAAAATAAAGGTTAGCGGAAATGAAGCGCTATTTGACGCTACTCTCACCGCGATGCATGAGACGGGAGATCGCTCTATTATTTTTACGAACTTCGTAGATTTCGATATGTTGTTCGGACATCGTCGAGATGTTGATGGTTATGCGAGAGCACTCGAGCATCTTGATACACGGCTCCCCGAAATTATTGATTTGATGGGTGAGGGCGATTTGCTGATTTTATGTGCTGACCATGGTTGTGATCCTACTTGGCCGGGGAGTGATCACACGCGAGAACATGTTCCTGTGTTAGCACTTGGCTCTGGTATTGCAGCTGGATCATTGGGAAAAAGAGAATCATTTGCGGATATAGGCCAAAGTTTGGCAGTACACTTTGACCTTTCACCGATGGATTATGGAACGAGCTTCATTAATGCTATTCGCTGATGTAATTCGTACCAAACGTGATGGCAATGAACTGACTGATAAACAAATTCAGTTTTTCGTAGATGGACTTGCTGATGACAGCATTCCTGCAGAGCAGATTTCATCACTTGCGATGGCAATATTTATCAAATCAATGACATTTGAAGAAGCTGGGCGACTGACGAATAAAATGGCAGCATCCGGAACCATGCTTGACTGGGAGAAAGAGGATCTTGGCGGACCAGTCATCGATAAACATTCCACTGGCGGTGTAGGCGATAAGGTTAGTTTTATGTTGGCCCCAATCGCAGCAGCCTGTGGCTGTTTTGTGCCGATGATTGCCGGGCGTGGCCTTGGGCATACCGGTGGCACAATCGATAAAGTTGAGTCGATACAAGGTTACAACGCTACACCACATTTTGATGCGTTTCGAAAGACAGTCAAAAATATTGGTTGCGCGATAATTGGACAGACAGAGGAATTGGCACCCGCTGACCGACGTTTTTATGCGATCAGAGATGTCACCGCAACTGTGGAATCAGTACCGCTGATAACAGCATCAATCCTATCCAAGAAAATAGCTGCGGGCCTTCAAGGCCTCGTTATTGATGTAAAAGTAGGCTCAGGTGCTTTTATGAAAACGACTGATAGGGCTCATGAGCTCGCTAACAGTCTTATCCAAACAGCAGAAAAAGCCGGTCTAAAGTCTCACGCTATCATCACCGACATGAATGAGGTGCTTGGATCTACAGCGGGTAATGCCGTAGAGATTCGAGAGTCAGTACTCTATTTGCGTAACGATGTTCGCGAGTCGCGTCTCAATGATGTTGTTTTGTCTCTTTGCACAGAAATGTTAATTATTGGGGGTATTACAAACGATCGTGATATCGCTCGCGAGCGATGCGAGCAAGCGGTAAGCAGCGGTAAAGCTGCGGAAATCTTTGGGCAGATGACGGCCGCACTCGGCGGCCCCATAGACTTTATTGAGAATTATGATAAGTACTTGCCGAAAGCGCCGGTAGTACGAGATTTGTATGCTGACGGATATGTAGAAAGTATTGATACTCATGCTGTTGGTAATGTGATCATTGGGCTTGGGGGTGGTAGAAGTAAAGCAGATGACATTCTTGATTTATCAGTAGGCTTCACGAATATCGCATCAATCGGAACGAAGCTGAGTATCGACAGGCCGCTTGCGGTTATACATGCGTCGAGCGTATCGGATGCAGATCTCGCCGCTAAAAATTTACTTAATGCTTACACCTTGAGTGAATCAGTGCCAACTCAACGATCTATAGTTAATGAGACTTTGACGGTTTAATAGCCACTTTGCGGTATGCTAAAGACTACCTCCAATAATGAGGGGTAGCTGGGAGGAATAATATGCAGAATCTGATCGGCTTGGTTGGAATAATTGTACTTCTGGGCATTGCTGTCGCCTTTTCGAGTAATCGCAAAAAGATCAATATACGTATTGTTGGTGCAGCGTTAGGATTACAGGCAGCTGTTGCTGCTCTAGTTTTGTATTTTGAACCAGGACGTACAGCGATCGACTGGATGAGCACAGGAGTACTGGCGGTAATCGGTTCTTCAAAAGCTGGTATCGATATGGTGTTCGGTCCGCTGGCTGATCTTAGCAAAATAGAGTTTATTTTTGCCGTCCAGGTTCTGTCAGTTATTATTTTCTTTTCAGCTTTGATGTCAGTGATGTATCACCTGAGGATTATGGAGTGGATCGTTAAGATTGTCGGTGGTGGAGTACACAAAATTGTTGGCACGGGTGCTATCGAATCGATGAATGCAGCAGCAAATATTTTTGTCGGACAAACAGAAGCACCGCTTGCTATTAGGCCTTATTTGAAGAATCTGACGGAAGCGCAAATTTTTACAGTTATGGTATCTGGCGTAGCATCGATTGCGGGAACAATGCTCGCGGGTTATGTCCTCATGGGGGCCGAACTTAAATATTTGTTGGCTGCCTCAATTATGGCTGCACCAGGCGGCTTATTGATGGCGAAAATTATTATGCCGGACGATGAAGTGGTACCCAATGGCGGGCATGAAAAAATCATCATGGAGCCAAGTCGCCATAAGAACGTTATCCTTGCAGCTGCCTCCGGAACGACTGACGGATTACGTCTTGCAGCCAATGTTGGAGCAATGTTGATTGCTTTTGTAGCATTGATCGCATTATTTAATGGATTAGTCGGCGGGCTTTTCAGTTTATTCGGAATAGAAGGCGTTACGCTGCAGTTTTTGCTTGGTAAGCTTTTTCAGCCGTTGATGTACCTCCTGAGCATACCGTGGACTGAAGCCGCTGCCGCGGGTGCCTTATTTGGCGAAAAAATAGTCCTCAATGAGTTCGTTGCATTTTCGCATCTGGGTGAGTCTTTAGCGGGAATGAGTCCTCGAACTATTGCGATCACAACTTTTTCTTTATGTGGTTTTGCCAATTTATCTTCGATAGCGGTTTTGTTGGGTGGTCTTGGAGTCCTTGTACCAGAGAAGAGAGATTTAATCGGTCGCTTTGGCATTAAAGCAGTATTGGCGGGCTCACTTTCCAACCTAATGAGCGCAGCGCTGGCTGGGTTGATGCTGAGCTTCTAATGCAATTAGCCTTGAAGGCCTAACACTCGATTATCATTCATTGTGATTCAGGCTAGGGCGATGTTTCACTGTTAAGCTAGCAAAAATAATTAGACTTAAGATGTGGATTAAAAAGAATTTTACGAGTTGCTAATTAGCAAGGCTACTTTTATCAAAGCCTACTGGAAGCAATTCGGTTATTGAGTAGTTCTGCCAATTATGACTATCATTCATAGTGATAATGACGGTTTCTTCGTTGGCAAATTCGTAAATGCGTTGGCGGCATCCGCCGCACGGCATGCAAGGTGCAATCTCACCTTTACCGCCTGCTATAGCCATACGTACAATATTCTTGCCGCCTTTAAGAACCATGGCTGATATTGCAGATGCCTCTGCACAATTGCCTAAAGGGTAAGCAACGTTCTCAATATTGACGCCAACGTGTAAGTTACCTTGATCATCAATGATTGCAGCACCAACGGCATAACCTGAATAGTGGCTATAGGCGTTACCACGAGCATCTTTAGCTGCATTAATGAGATCTTTATCTGAAATAGTCATTGTTTAATCCATTTTTCTTATGAGATGTTCCGGGCACCTGATCTAATTTAATTCTTCGACGCCTATTTTATATCTTTTGATTTAATTACAAGTGGTTATGCTTATCGTTTTAACGCGACAGGCTCAGTGAGCTGAGATTGCTTCTGTAATGCTTCATAGTAGGCTGCAAAAGGTGGTCTGTTGACGTAATTTCCAGCGCCCCGTTCAACATTTAATTTACCATTCGCATAGACAACATTCCCCCGTGATATCGTGTATGACGGGCAACCTTTAATCTCCATGCCCTCAAAAATATTGAAGTCCACATTTTGATGATGCGTTTTGCTTGAGATTATTTTTGTCGCCTCTGGATCCCAGATCACAATATCTGCATCTGCTCCGACCGATATACTTCCTTTTCTTGGGTAGATATTGAATATTTGCGCAGCATTGGTAGAGGTTACCTTGACGAACTCATTCATCGTCAGTTTGCCGGTGCTCACGCCATGGTGCCAAAGCACTTCCATACGATTTTCAATTCCTCCAGTGCCATTCGGAATTAATCGGAAATCATCTTTGCCAGCAGCTTTCTGACCAGCACAAAAGCAGCAATGGTCTGTGGCTGTCGTTTGTAGGTTACCTGATTGCAAACCACGCCAGAGTGCATCCTGATGTTCACTTGCACGAAATGGCGGACTCATTACATGTGCTGCCGCAACGTCGAAATCCTTATGTTGGTAGACTGAGTCATCAATCATTAAATGTCCCGCTAGCACTTCGCCAAAAACGCGTTGTCCCTGATTGCGAGCATGGGTAATTGCCTCCAAAGACTGACGGCAGGAATTGTGCACAATATAAAGTGGTACCTTTAGTACTTCTGCAATACGGATAGCACGGTTGGCTGCTTCGCCCTCACATTCCGGCGGCCTAGAAAGTGGATGTGCTTCTGGCCCAGTTACGCCCTTCTCAAATAAATCTTTTTGCAACTGAAAAACTAGTTCGCCATTTTCAGCATGCACTGTGGGGATAGCTCCGAGTTCCAATGATCTTTTGAAGCTTTTAATGAGTATTTCGTCAGTTGCCATGATGGCACCTTTATATGCCATGAAATGCTTGAAGCTATTAACACCGTATTCACGTACTAGCGTTTCCATATCATCATGCACGCTATCATCCCACCAGGTTATGGCTACATGAAATGAATAATCGGAAACAGATTTTTTTGCCCATTCACGCCATTGTTTATAGGCTTCCAAAATATTTTGTTGTGGTGAAGGAATTACAAAATCAATGATCATTGTGGTGCCGCCAGCGAGACCGGCTGAGGTACCAGTCTCAAAATCTTCACTCGCAACAGTCCCCATAAATGGTAGCTGCATATGCGTATGTGGATCAATTCCGCCAGGCATAACGAACTGGCCATTAGCATCTATGATTGTTGCATTTTTTGGCGCATTTATATCCTCGCCAACCTGGGTAATCAAGCCATCGGTACAAAGTATATCTGCCCGAATAGACAGTTCAGCATTAACAATTGTGCCGCCTTTGATGAGAACGTTCATTTTGCGCTCCTAATCTCACCGCTCGCGATGAGGAAATAGATTATTCCACCGAGTATTGATCCGGTAAACCAACCATAGGTGTAGAACCAGCTTAGCGCTGCAAGTTTGAAAGAAAGGATAGTGAGTGCAACAGGTACCAAAAATGCGATCATGCCAGCGATGTTCCAGGCCGGGTAGCCCGCATTATCCTGATACAGGGCGAGAAGGTTATATTCTTGATTCTTAATGAGGAAGTAATCGACAATAATGATGCCAGCGATAGGTCCAAGTAAGCTCGAATAGCCCAATAACCAGTTTGAATACATGCTTTCGACGCTTATATCAGTTTCTATCCAACCTAGTTTTTTTAGAAGTTCCCAGCTCATCAGCAAGATGCCAATAAATCCCGTAATCAGTACGCCTCGATTCTCGTTGATATAGCGTGGAGCAATGTTTTGAAAACTATTGGTTGGCGCAACAATATTTGCTGCCGTATTTGTCGAAATAGTCGCTAGTATGATCATTAGCATCGACAAAATGACCCAGATCGGATTATCGATATGACCAATGAGATTTACGGGATCAGAAACAGTTTCTCCAACAAGGTTCATTGATGCTGCCGTGAGTACGACACCCAAACCAGAAAATAGAAACATGGTCAGGGGGAGACCGATGATTTGGCCTATTATCTGACTTCGTTGCGATTCGGCATAACGACTAAAATCTGGAATATTCAGTGACAAAGTCGCCCAAAAACCTACCATAGCTGTGAGTCCTGCCATAAAGTAGCCAGCGAATGAAGAATCCTCCGGTCGGTTCGCTGGAACGGCGAGAATTTCCGTCATTGAAACTTTTGGTAGAGCCCATACGACTAGACCGACCGCTACAATTAAAAGCAATGGGGCCGCGAGAGTTTCGAGTTTCTTTATCGACTCGGAGCCACGAATTACGACTGCGATATTTAATATCCAGAATATAAAAAAACCGATGACCTCACCGGTTCCACCTAATACTGCCCAACTATCAAATAACGCAGAAAGCATCAGATGAATTGCGATGCCGCCAAAAAGGGTTTGTACTCCAAACCAGCCACAAGCGATGATGGCGCGTATTAATGATGGAACGTTGGAGCCAATGATCCCGAAGGAGGCTCTTAGGACTACAGGGCAGGGTATGCCATAACGAGTACCTGGAAAGGCATTCAATGTGAGTGGGATTAATACTACGATATTTGCGACGAAAATAGTCCACAGTGCTTCTGATACGGATAATCCAAAATAGGCCGTAAGCACACCGCCAAGCATGTAAGTTGGAACGCAAATAGCCATGCCGACCCAAAGCGATGCTATATTCCAGCGATTCCAAGTACGTTGTGAGGCTTTCGTTGGTGCGATGTCGGCGTTGTAACGGGGGCTCAAAGCAATATCTTTGCCCACGTCCAGTTCTACATGCTCACCAACAGTTCTTAAAGTACTAATAGAAGAGATTTCTGACATTCGGAGTTTTCTATTCGTCGACCAGCGAGATGTATGTCTCTGGTCTGCGGTCACGGAAGAATTGCCATGTATCACGGACTTCGCGAATCATGTCGAGATCAATCTCATGCACTAGAAGCTCGTCATTCCCATAACTAGCTTGCGCTTCGATTACACCGCAAGGATTGACGATATAACTAGAGCCATAAAATTCGCCCATTTTGTGTGTTGAATTCCAAGGCTCCTCCTTACCAACGCGATTGATTGCCCCAATATAAACACCGTTTGCTGCAGCGGATGCAGGTTGTTCAAGCTCCCATAAATATTTACTAAGGCCGGCAACTGTCGCTGATGGGTTCACAATATAATCAGCACCATTGAGTGCTAGCGCGCGCCATCCTTCAGGGAAGTGTCTGTCATAACAAATATAAACACCAAGCTTCAAATAAGCTGTTTCAAATACTGGCCAGCCTGAGTCACCTGGCTTGAAGAAGAATTTTTCATAGAAACCTGGAGCAACTTGCGGAATATGAGTTTTACGATACTTGCCAAGGTATTTACCGTCGGCATCAATTACTGCGGCCGTGTTGTAATAAACACCGGTCATATGTTCTTCATAGATTGGCACAACGATGACCATGCCATGCTTTTTTGCGTATTCCTGCATAAGTCTGGTTGTGTAGCCATCAGGAATTTTCTCAGCAGCGGCATACCATTTGCGGTCCTGTCCTGGACAAAAATAGGGCTGGGTGAAAACTTCTTGAAAACACAGTACTTGAACACCTTGTTTTGCAGCATCCTCTATATAGGGAATATGCGCTTCGATCATACGATCCCGGATGTCATCCGGTTCCATTGAGCCGTCGCCTTTTAGCGCCATTTGTATTAAACCGCACTTGACTTTTGACATCTTGAACCTCCGTAGATTCTTTTCTTTTCAATATGTTACGACATTTCTTTAGCTGCATAGCATACGCTCTTTGGCTAATGGAAGTCCATGATCTATATATCGGATTTGGAAAGAAATATCAGTCATTCCTTCAGTGTCTTTTGTAAATTTCTTATTGTTTTATAGCTTTTTCCGAACAAATGTCTTCTGGTAATTGTAGTAGAGTACAGTAGCCGCGGTCGGTATAGTTTTTACGATATTAGCGGCAAGGTGAAGAAGATCGTGGAAAAGGAAGATTTATGACAGCTAAACATATGAACGCTGCACCTGGTGATTTCGCTGAAACGGTGCTGATGCCTGGCGATCCGCTGCGAGCACAATATATTTCCAATACTTATCTCGATAACGCTCGCCGTGTGACTGACGTGAGAAACATGTGGGGATTTACAGGTGAGTATAAAGGGCAAGCAGTTTCTGTGATGGCCCATGGCATGGGAATTCCATCTGCGTCGATTTATTGCACCGAACTTATTATAGAGTTCGGTGTGAAGCGTATTATACGTGTAGGAAGCTGCGGTACTTCACATCCGGACGTCAAACTCCGCGACATCATCATTGCCATGGGAGCGTCAACTGATTCGAATTGTAATCGAATGCGATTTAGTGGATATGATTATGCGGCGCTAGCGAGTTTTGATCTTGTAGAAAAGGCCGTTGCGGCAGCGAATGCTGCGGATGTTAGTCACCATGTTGGAAATATCTTCACATCCGATTTTTTTTACTCACCAGATTCGGCCATATTCGAGACGCTAGCGAAATACAATATTTATGGTGTTGAGATGGAGGCTGCTGGAATTTTTGCGATTGCAGCAGAAAATAATATCGATGCATTAGCGATATGCACGGTTAGTGACGATATTATTACGGGTAATGCTTTGACTGCTGACGAACGAGCGACAACATTTGACGATATGATTTTAGTGGCACTCGATACAGCTATAGCGGTTAGTTAGATATAATAATAATTGGGGTTAAGAAATCCAGATAATATTGCAAGATAAAATCTGATATGAAAAATATAAGAAGTTAAAATGATCTGTCATTTGATTGTTATGTAAGTTCGTAGACCTGCTTGTCTAACTGAGGTCGTTGAGAAGTCCCTTTTCGATGCGTGCACCTAATTGCTGAATAATTTTAGTGGCACAATATGTGCCATATTCAGCACACTTAGATAACGTTTGGTCTTTCGTCCAGCCATATAGAAAGCCTGAAGCATAGGCGTCTCCCGCACCGGTAGTGTCGATGATTTTTTCAACCTTCGTCGCATCCTGTATAATAATTGTTTTATCATTAATAATGATGGAGCCTTTTTCTGCCCGAGTTACAGCGAATAAGGTCTCTAAGGTTGAGAGAATTTCTATCATTTCCTCATTATTTTTTGTTCCGAATAGTGAATGAATCTCATCTTCATCTGCAAACACAATGTTAGCTTCACTCCTAACGAAGTCTTTGAATGATTCGCGATGTCTTTCTACACAAAATGAGTCTGACAATGATATGGCAATCGTCGTACTATTTTGACGAGCTATTTCAGCTGCCTTCTTTGCAAGAGCTGGGCCCTCTTCAATATCCCAGATGTAACCTTCAATAAATAATACTTTAGGGTTTTTTATTGTGATTTCGTTTATATCGGCCAAACAAAGCTCTAGACAGGCACCAAGATAAGTCTGCATCGTCCGCTGGCCACCCTCACTGATCAAAATATGGCTTCTCGCCGTCGATGGCCCAGTTCCTGCTGACGGTAGGCGAATGTCTACTCCAAGTGATTTCATATCGTGGTTGAATATGTCACCAAAATGATCATCGCGAACCTTACCAATGTAAGCAGAACTGCCGCCGAGATTCGCGAACCCTGCAATACTATTTGCTACTGAGCCACCTGAAATTTCTGTCGTTGAGCCCATTTTTGAATAGATATTTTTTGCTTGTTTTTCATCGATGAGCGTCATTGAGCCAAGAGGCGCACCAATAGCATCTAGAAATTTTTGATCAACATATCCGAGTACATCAACAATTGCATTGCTGATACCGAGTAACTGTTCTGAATGAGTCATCTGTATCTTTTCGTAGTTTAAGACGGCGTTAAGATTAACATTGAAGGGCTATATGCGCTTGTCTAATAATATGGTGAAATAATCCTCATGATTGTATTGTCATTATTGAATCAGTCTTGGGAACTTGATAATGAGAGAATCTATGAATCTTTTGATATTGCTAAGATTTATTCTCATGCATTACAGGGCCTGGATCAGGCTAATTCAATACATAGAACTTGTCGGATATCCTCCTGGGCTAAATAGAATTTATTCTCAGATAATTTTTAATTTAACGATTTTGAGCGGGCGCGATGAATGAATGGATCGATGAACTAGTAGATATCGCTGCTGCTGGCGAACGTGCGATTCTTATGACAATTGCTGGTATTCGGGGTAACGCATCACGCGAAATCGGCTCAAAAATGATTGTGACAATGACTCATACCGTTGGCTCGATTGGTGGCGGACAACTTGAATATCAGGCCATGCGTATAGCAGTGGGTATGCTCAATGACCAAAAGATGACGCTATTGAGCTTTCCAGTTAGCTCATCATTAGGTCAAAATTATGACGATATTGTTGAAATTCTTTTTGAACCAATTAGTGATGGATTACCGGGCTGGTTACGTGATCTCAGTACTCTGCATGGCCAGCGTGAATCGGCGATTATAGCTACCCGGATATCACAAACGAATTCTTCTAAGAATATAGTCACCGCAGATAAAATATTTGGCTCTGATGCTCCTCAAACTAGCTCTGTGATAGTCAATAGGGCGCGCCAAATACTATTGGAAAGTCCACTTATTATCACGCGAGATGTCCAGGAATTTTATGAACCGGTTATTGCATCTAATCTCAATATCGCC
Organism: Woeseiaceae bacterium; assembly: GCA_029246105.1. Lineage (GTDB taxonomy): Bacteria > Pseudomonadota > Gammaproteobacteria > Steroidobacterales > Woeseiaceae > UBA1847. Next base: position 62,725 of record JAQWOA010000006.1, read on the forward strand.
GTGTTTGGAGCTGGCCATATAGGTTCATCCGTAGTGGATGCTTTATCGAGTTTAGATTGCAATATTCGATGGATTGATAATCGACGAAAGATGTTTCGTGGAGAGCCTAGAAACGTTCGCATAATTGAAGCGAATGATCCTGTGCTAGAGGTAAATGCGATGCCTCGAGATAGTTTCTATCTTGTGATGACACATAGTCACGCGATGGATTTTGATATTTGTGGCCAGATATTGAGACGCCGTGATGCTCGTTATTGTGGGCTCATTGGTTCAGCGTCAAAACGTCAACAATTTGAAAAACGCTTCCAAAAGCAAGGGATGTCACAGTCATTAATAGATCAATTAATTTGTCCTATTGGTGTTGATGGAATAAGTGGCAAAAAGCCTGCTGAGATAGCAGTGGCAGCTGCCGCAGAAATTTTACTGGTCCGCGAACGGATTGTTGCATCCGTCGATTAAGGCTATCTCGAAAACTTATAGTTATTGAAGTACTAACCTTTATATTACAGGGAAAGAGGCAAGAATTAGATTGCATCGATAATGGTATTCAATGTTTTACTAGGTCTCATCGCATTAGCCGCCATCGATATATTTGGCCGGTAGTAACCTCCAATATTGACCGCTGATCCTTGAGCTGCGATAAGCTCTTTATTAATAATTTTCGTGTTATCGGCTAATGCTTTTGCTGGCGCGGCAAATTTTTTCGCAAGTTTTGAATCGATAGTGTTTGCGGCTAATGCCTCAGCCCAATACATTGCAAGATAGAAGTGACTGCCGCGATTGTCATGTTCATTGACCTTTCGCGATGGCGATTTGTTATTTTCAAGATAACGACTATTTGCATCGTTAAGCGCTGAAGCAACAATTCGTGCAGCTTCGTTATTAGTCTTTTCTGCGATATCTTCAATGGAAACAGCTAGCGCAAGAAATTCGCCAAGCGAATCCCAGCGTAGATGTCCTTCCGCTAAGAACTGCTGTATATGTTTAGGTGCAGATCCGCCAGCACCTGTTTCATATAGTCCTCCCCCTGCAAGCAGAGGAACAATAGATAGCATTTTTGCACTTGTGCCGAGTTCAAGTATTGGAAATAGGTCGGTCAGATAGTCGCGAAGGACATTGCCAGTTACAGAAATTGTATCCTTTCCATCAATTATTCTTGCGAGCGTCATTCGCATTGCTTCGACCGGCGAAAGAATCAAAATATCGAGGCCTTTAGTGTCATGTTCCTTAAGATATAAATTTACTTTTTTGATCAGGCGATTGTCGTGTGCTCGATTCTTATCAAGCCAGAAGATTGCTGGTATTTCAGCTTGTCGTGCCCGATTGACAGCCAGCTTTACCCAGTCACGAATAGGTAAGTCTTTAGTTTGGCACATGCGCCAAATATCGCCCACATTGACTTTGTGTTCAAAGATTATATTTTTTGCTTCATCGCTTACGCGAACTATTCCAGCCGATTTGATTTCAAATGTTTTGTCGTGAGATCCATATTCCTCAGCTTTTTTTGCCATAAGGCCAACATTACATACATTGCCCATGGTCGTAACATCAAATGCACCATGCTGACGGCAAAAATCGATTACCTCACCATAAATATCGGCATAGCAACCATCAGGGATTATTGCTTTAGTGTCAGCCAGATTTCCATCTGGTCCCCACATTTTACCCGATGAGCGAATAGCAGCAGGCATGGAAGCATCGATAATAATATCGCTTGGCACATGAAAATTCGTAATGCCTTTGTCAGAATCAACCATTGCAATTTTTGGTCGATGTTCGTATACCGCCTTAAAATCTGCTTCTATAGCTGCACGTTGTGCATCAGGAATATTAGCGATTTTTGCATATACATCGCCAACTCCATTATTTGCATTAACACCGAGTTTATCCAAGGTCACAGCATGTTTTTCAAAGGCACTCTTGTAGTAAACTTTAACTGCATGCCCAAAGATGATTGGATCAGAAACTTTCATCATAGTTGTTTTCATGTGCAAGGATAGTAAGACACCATCGTTTTTCGCAAGATTCATTTGAAATTCAAAAAATTCGCAGAGTGCAGTTATATTCATGCATGAAGCATCAACAATTTCATTTGCTATAACAGGAATACCACTTCGGAGTACTGTCTCACTACCATCAGTCGCATGCAGTGTGACTCGAAGATTTCCCTCACTCTCAATGACGGTTGATTTTTCACTTGAGTAGAAATCACCATTTTCCATGTGTGCTATATGAGACTTAGATTTTGCACTCCATGGACCCATTGAATGAGGATTTTTTTTTGCGAATTTCTTTACAGCTTTAGCAACACGACGATCTGAATTACCTTCACGAAGTACTGGGTTGACCGCGCTGCCAAGTACTTTTTTATATCGAGAAAAAACTTCCTTTTCGATATTATTTATCGGCTCCATAGGGTAATTTGGAATATCATAACCTTGAGATTGTAATTCAGATATAGCTTCTAATAATTGTGGTATTGACGCGCTGATATTAGGCAGTTTAATGATGTTAGCGTTTGGAGTTTTGGCAAGTTCGCCTAGTTCTGTCAGAGCATCATTTTGCCGTTGATCTTCGCTGAGATTTTCAGGAAAAATTGTGAGTATTCTTCCTGCCAATGAGATATCACGAGTTTCTACGATGATATCAGCCGCATCTGTAAATGCTTTGACAATAGGCAAAAACGAATGGGTTGCTAATGCTGGAGCTTCATCAGTAATCGTATAGATAATCTTCGCAGTACTCATGCTTTTCCTTAATTTACAAATAGGTTCTTCGCAAAACGATAGAGCTTGCGCTAAGCATTATAATATTCTCAGCTACAAATCTCTCATCTGATTTTGTCGATTTTTTTGATTTTCTTGGTAAAATTACGTAACTGCATGGAAGGTTATTAATTTCTATATTTAATCACTATCAATAAATATAGCTCTGAAATCGTTTACATTGGTTCGGGTCGGGCCTGTAATAATTAATTCATGCGTTGCTTCAAATAACTCATAGCTATTATTTTGATTTAGCATTGCTTCGGCATCTAATCCTGCGATTTTTGCTTTTTCAAGAGTATTTGGAGATATGTAGCATCCAGCATTGTTACCGCTGCCATCGATTCCATCGGTATCACAGGCAATAGCATGAACAGCAGGGTGACTTTTCAGAGCGAGCGCCAACGACAGAGCATACTCACCATTTCGTCCGCCACGGCCACTTCCTTCTACTTTTACCGTTGTTTCTCCGCCGGACAAAACTACGCAAGGTGCTACGATCGGTCCCTTACCGGAAATTATTTGCAACGCAAGTTCTGCGTGCTCTTTTCCAAGTGTTTTTGCATCACCATGGAGATCACCGAGAGAATATGGTGTTACGTTAAGTTTAGTGGCTAATGCAGATGTTGCTAGTAGCGCATCATCACTAGTAGCAAGAACACGAATATCACCGTCAGCAATAAGTATAGGTTGACTGCTTTCGATTATGTTTCGAACGTCGCGTGTAACCTCAATTTCATAACGATCAAGAATCTCCAGCGCTTCTCTGGCTGTGCTTGTATCCGTAATAGTGGGTCCTGACGCAACCATCGATATATCATTTCCAGGCACATCTGAGATGATGAGGGTGATAACAGAGGCAGGCATACAAGCCGCAGCAAGTTTGCCGCCCTTAATACTAGACAATTTCTTACGCACGCAATTGATCTCATGAATCGCCGCACCAGAGTTGAGCAAGCTTGAAGTTATGGCTTGTTTTTCAATTAGTGATATACCATCAATAGGAAGACACATAAGCGCTGATCCCCCGCCCGAGATAAGGCAAATAACAGTATCGTTTGCACATAAATTAGACACGCTATCTAGTAATTTTGCAGCAGCTGAAAGGCCAGTTTTATCTGGTACTGGATGTGATGCTTCTATTACATGAATCCAGCGGCAGTCATCACCATGTCTATAGGGAACGATAACATTTCCTTCAAGTGGCCCACCCCATTGTTTCTCGAGTTCTTTTGCCATGCTGGCGGCTGCTTTACCGGCACCAACAACAATGACTCGCCCTCTTGGTTTGGCGGGGAGCCAGCTTGATAGACAATTTTCAGGCGTAGCAGAAGTTACTGCGGTGTCAAATAGTGCCCTTAGGAGTGGTTTTGGTTCGATTATTATCTCCGAGTACTTTTATCTGATTTAACGTGTGGAGCGAGGCGATCAATTAAATCCGACATTTCAGGTCGATTTGTACGTAGCTCGTCAATTGAGAAGCCTGAGAGCTCATAAGGCAGAACTAGCCATTCGTTAATTTCATGCACAAAATACTCGGGTGTATGTAGCGTTTTCTCTGTTGGTCGATACCAGACAGTGGCAATACGAATGTCCCTGGGCAGATTACGCCGAGTTTTTTCTCTGAGTTGTTTGATAACAGCATTAACGCTAGAGCCAGTGCTATAAACATCGTCTACGATAAGTAATGAGTGATGTGCACTGAGATTTTCAAGCAGATACTGTAGTCCATGGACCCGAATCGCCTCTGCTTTATTGATCATTTGCGAGTAGCCACCTGGACCTGTATACGACGTTCGAATTGCAATATGGTCGGTTTTTGTGCCGAAATAATCCAGACCTTCTTGCACAGCGATACCGACAGCACTGCCGCCACGCCATAGCCCAACGAGAAAATCAGGCTCAAATCCACTATTGTAAATATTGGCCGCTAACTGAAATGAGTCTCGAAGTAAGTCATTCGCGGTGATAAATCGTTTATTCATGATTGTTATTTCCAAGCCATGCTGCGCTAGAATTGCAATTGGATATTATACTGCTCGAACGTTGTTCGCACAGAAGAGAATGATAATGAAGAAGATTGTACTTTCCGCACAAGATTTGCTGCTAGATTCAATTGATCTTGGCATCAAGGTTCTTGAAAGTGGCTTTGAGCCGACTATGATTATTGCCATTTGGCGCGGCGGTACGCCTGTGGGTATGGCCTTGCAAGAAACTCTGTCATATTGCGGTGTTGACTCAGACCATATTGCGATTCGAACGTCGTCTTACATTGGAGTCGAAGAGCGCGGCAAAGTCGCTGTTCATGGGTTGAATTATATTGTCAAGAAAATCTGTCATGATGACCGTGTTCTTATAGTCGACGATGTATTTGATACTGGTAATACAATCGTTGCAGTTATTGATGAATTAACGCGACGAGCTCGTGGAAACACTCCCGCGGATATCCGCGTTGCAGTACCTTGGTTTAAACCTCTACGTAATGAGACTGATATATCACCAGAATATTATTTACGAGAGACTTCTGAATGGCTAGCATTCCCACATGAGCTTGATTCGCTTACGCCTGAGGAGTTGCGAGCAAATCGTCCTGAAATTGCAAAGATCGTGCAGAGCATAAAAATCAAATCTGAACCAGCTAAAGGAAGTGAGCAATCCTGATGAAAAAGGCGTTAAATCGCGAGATAGTAGAGCTTAAAGAGTTTGCAGAGGCTTTGTGCAGTCGCCGCACGATTGAGGTTTTTGTGCAGACACAAGTACCTGCCAAGTTAGTTAATGAAGCAATTGAGGTAGC
>JAQWOA010000032.1 GCA_029246105.1 Woeseiaceae bacterium
CTCCGGTTTATCACCGGCGGTCTCCTTAGAGTTCCCACCATTACGTGCTGGCAACTAAGGACAAGGGTTGCGCTCGTTGCGGGACTTAACCCAACATCTCACGACACGAGCTGACGACAGCCATGCAGCACCTGTATTCTAATTCCCGAAGGCACTCCTGCATCTCTGCAGGATTCTAGATATGTCAAGACCAGGTAAGGTTCTTCGCGTTGCATCGAATTAAACCACATGCTCCACCGCTTGTGCGGGTCCCCGTCAATTCCTTTGAGTTTTACCGTTGCCGGCGTACTCCCCAGGCGGAGAACTTAACGCGTTAGCTGCGACACCGAAGGACAAATTCCCCCAACATCTAGTTCTCATCGTTTACGGCGTGGACTACCAGGGTATCTAATCCTGTTTGCTCCCCACGCTTTCGCACCTCAGCGTCAGTATTGGCCCAGGAAGTCGCCTTCGCCACTGGTGTTCCTTCCGATATCTACGCATTTCACCGCTACACCGGAAATTCCACTTCCCTCTACCATACTCTAGCTCTGCAGTATCGAATGCAATTCCCAGGTTGAGCCCAGGGCTTTCACATCCGACTGACAAAGCCGCCTACGCGCGCTTTACGCCCAGTAATTCCGATTAACGCTCGCTCCCTCCGTATTACCGCGGCTGCTGGCACGGAGTTAGCCGGAGCTTCTTCTGTAGGTAACGTCAAGATTCAGGGGTATTAACCCTAAATATTTCTTCCCCACTGAAAGTGCTTTACAACCCGCAGGCCTTCTTCACACACGCGGCATTGCTGGATCAGGGTTGCCCCCATTGTCCAATATTCCCCACTGCTGCCTCCCGTAGGAGTCTGGGCCGTGTCTCAGTCCCAGTGTGGCTGATCGTCCTCTCAAACCAGCTACGGATCGTCGCCTTGGTAGGCTTTTACCCTACCAACTAGCTAATCCGGCTTAGGCTCATCCATTAGCGCGAAGCCCCGAAAGGTCCTCCGCTTTCCCCCGTAGGGCGTATGCGGTATTAGCTCGAGTTTCCCCGAGTTGTCCCCCACTATTGGGCAGATTCCTAAGTATTACTCACCCGTCCGCCACTCGACGCCTGGAAGCAAGCTTCCATCGTTTCCGTTCGACTTGCATGTGTTAGGCATGCCGCCAGCGTTCAATCTGAGCCAGGATCAAACTCTTCAGTTGAAAGCTTGTAGCTTTTACTAAAGTGCGCAATCACCAGTACTCAATTACTTAAAACTGACTATTTGGTTCTTACGTCTTTTTTGCCTTCGCAAAGTCTAACGCAAGCACCCACACAAATTATCTGATCAAATTGTTAAAGAGCGAGCCCTAAGTTTAAAGACAATCATGCGATTGCCTATTTATTAGGGCGGACCCACCATAATACAGGCGAAAGAGGTATAAGCAATAAACCTCTTTTGCCTGCATGCTTCTTTAGGGGCCACTGAAGTACACCATGTTCTTCAGCGAGCCGCGTATTATACGAGCGAATTAAATTGCGTCAACACCTTTTTCAGGTTTTTTTAAGAATAGCTGAAATGCCCGATTGGCGCGGCCTTGGCGAGGACTACTCAAAGCTTGAAAGGGTCAATTTTCTCCTGTGAGAATACCATTCCCTGGTTTGACGCCTAGGTCAGCCGGTAGACAATGAAGATGTCTGTACACTTATAATTGAGGGGGCAAAGCGAGGCTTCATGATGGAATCCCGCAAATTCATAAAGACTAAAAGCAAAGCTTCCAGAAGGGATTATTTCATAAAAAAACCACATCAGGTTGACTAGAGGTGAATCCCGAGTGGCTTCAGGTGAGGCTAACTTTAGCAAACTTCCTCTTGCCAACCTGATACACATTGCTCGTACCAGCTTGTAATTCCAATGAGCGATCTTCAATTTTCTGACCATCAATCTTGACGGCGCCCTGCTTGATCATTCTAAACGCTTCGGACGTACTTCCAACCAAACCAGCCCGCTTCAATAAATATGCGATACCTATTTTGCCATCGTCGCTCACTAGATTGATATTAGGAATTTTCTTGGGCAGCGCTCCTTGTTGAAATCTAGATACAAATTCCTGTTTTGCAACTTCTGCTTCTGCTTCATTATAAAATCTAGTAACAATTTCAACTCCAAGTTCAAATTTTGCGTCTCTAGGATTCATTCCATCATCGACCGATTTCCTCAAAGTGGTAATATCCTCAAAAGTTCTGAAGCTCAAAACTTCGAAGTAACGCCACATCAAATCATCCGAAATTGACATTATCTTGCCAAACATCTCTACTGGAGAATCTGTAATACCAATATAATTATTCAGCGATTTAGACATCTTTTGGACGCCATCAAGGCCTTCAAGAAGCGGAGTTGTTATTACGATTTGTGGCTTCTGACCAAAGTCTTGCTGCAACTGTCGACCTACTAGCAAATTAAATTTTTGATCTGTGCCGCCCAGCTCTACATCAGCTTTCAAGATGACGGAGTCATAACCCTGCACCAACGGGTAGAGGAACTCATGTATCGAAATAGGTACGCCGCCTTTATAACGTTTGTTAAAGTCATCACGCTCAAGCATTCGAGCCACTGTATGTTTTGCTGCAAGCTTAACCAAGCCTCCAGAATCCATTTTATTCATCCAAGTGGAATTGAATTCAATTCGCGTTTTTTTCTCGTCAAGAATTTTGAATATCTGCTTTTCATAAGTCGTAGCATTCTTCGCGATTTGTTCGGTAGTCAGAGGTGGACGCGTAGTATTTTTTCCACTTGGATCACCAATCATCCCAGTAAAATCTCCAATCAAGAAAACAACTTCGTGACCGAGTTGCTGAAACTGACGCATCTTATTGATCAGTACGGTATGTCCGATATGTAGATCTGATGAGGTTGGGTCAAAGCCAGCCTTGACGATTAACGGCCTACCCTCCTCGAGCTTAGCTTTTAAACCATCCTCGGGTAAAACCTCGTCGATACCACGGGTTAATTCTATGATTTGTTCCTGAATACCTGCCATTCTAGGTTGCTCTGTTTTTTTACATCGATAGAGAAATGAACTGTAGCATTCATCTGCTGGTTAACACCATGAGTTATAACACTTTTTCTTTGACGCGAAAAAAACTGCGCGGTAAAGTAGAGTCTTCCAATCGCTTATGAGACGCATGACTTGAATCGTCCGGTCAGCAACCTGTTACACGATTACAAGCAGTCCGCTTCAGGCCAGCCTAAGAAATCTAAAGCTCTTCAATGGTTTGCAGTGGGCCTTGGCATTCCACTTATTGTTGTTTTATTGATGAATATGCTCAATACATCAGCTCCTAAAAAGTCTCCATCTAGCGCATCTATAGCAAGCCCCAATGTCGAAGAATCATTAATTTTAACGCCCATTGATCCGATGATTCTGCTGGAGCAGGCCGAAACAACGATACCAACTATAGCTCCCATATTTAAACAACTAGTACTAAATGTGTCCTCCGGTGACACTATGGAAAAATTATTCCGCCAGAATAATTTAGATATAGGTCAACTCATGTTAATTGCTGAATTAGATGAAGCGCGAACTCAATTTCGTCGCATCAAGCCAGGTGATGTATTTAAGGTAAGCCATGATGATGGCCAAGTGATCAGCTTATACACGAAAATCGACCTTACTAGTGCCTTAATAATTGAAAAACAGGAATCGGGTTTCGTGGCCAAAATCATTGATGAGCCGATCGAGCGGCGCAAACGTATGGCATATGGAATAATTACCTCGTCTTTATTTGAGAGCGCTGCTGCTGCTGGCCTATCTGATAAAATCATCATGAAGATTGCTGAAATATTCGCTTGGGATGTCGATTTTGTCCTAGATATTCGTCAGGGCGATAGCTATTACTTGCAGTTCGAAGAAATCTGGCAAAACGGTAAATATGTATCTGACGGCGATATCGTCGCTGCAGAATTCAACAATAATGGACGGACTATTCAGGCTATTCGATTCGTCGACGATAACGAGCGCAGTAATTATTTTATGCCAAACGGCGACAGCTTGCGTAAAGCCTTTATCCGTGCGCCTGTTGACTTCACGCGCATTAGCTCCAACTTCAATCCTAATAGAAAGCACCCAATTTTAAATACGATTCGAGCTCATCGTGGCGTCGATTATGCAGCTCCACGTGGTACACCTATCAAAGCGTCTGGTGATGGCAAAATTATCTTCCGTGGAACTAAATCCGGTTATGGAAAGACGGTTATCATCCAACATGGTGGAAATATCACAACTCTATATGCACATATGTCTAATTATGTCTCAAAGATTCGCGTAGGTACCAAGGTTCGCCAGGGTCAAACCATTGGATTCGTCGGCAGTACCGGATTAGCAACCGCAAATCACTTGCACTATGAGTACCGAGTAAATGGCGTTCACCGAAACCCACGCACAGTAAACCTCCCAGATGCAAAGCCAATCGATAAAAAATATCGAGATGAGTTTATGGTGAGAGCAAAACCGATTATGAAAGAATTTAAAAAATTTAAGAATATGCAAGCAGCAGAAATTGCGTACAGTAAACAGTAACAACCATGCCTGATTACTATGTCGGTTTAATGTCCGGTACTAGCATGGACGGTATCGATGCAGTTGTAGTCGAATTCGGTGATTCGAGCGCCAGAATTCATTCCGCATTATCACAACCCTACCCTAACAATCTCAGAGAATTATTGATTGCGGCTATTCGCAAACCGCTTAATGTCAAATTAGACAGATCTGGTAAATTAGATTATTGGGTTGGTGAATGTTTCCGAGATGCGGCCATCGCCGTAATCGATAAAAGTAATTTCAAATATAAAGACATCATTGCAATCGGCAGTCATGGCCAAACTTTACGCCATCAACCAAACGCAACGAATCCCTTTTCTCTTCAAATTGGCAACGCCTCAATTATTGCCAATGGAACTGGTATAACTACGATTAGTAATTTTCGGAAGGCTGATATCACGGCAGGTGGGCAAGGTGCACCGCTTGTTCCACCATTTCATCGTTGGTTATTTACTCAAGAAGGTAAAGCACGCGTAATTGTTAATATTGGTGGTATTACCAATATAACGATACTGAACACTCATAGCACTGATATTCTCGGCTTTGACATAGGACCTGGTAATGTCCTAATGGATGCCTGGACTCGCTTGCAACTTGGTCAGACTTTTGATGAATCTGGAAAATGGGCAAGCCAAGGCTCAGTAATTCCTGAGCTGCTTAACGAATTTCTCGCTGACCCCTATTTCAGTGCAGCACCGCCAAAGAGCACAGGATTTGAGTACTTCAATCTTACATGGTTACAAAAATTTGATATAAGAAAATATGATGCAGTTGACGTGCAATCAACATTATGTGAGCTAAGTTCAGTATCTATATCGCGTTCTATTAAGGAATTCGCTCCAAACACTCAAGAAGTTTTCATTTGTGGTGGTGGGGTACACAATCTTGAATTAATGCATCGACTCAGCAGCTGCTCCTTCAAAACAGCGAGCACAGCAAGCATCGGCGTCAATCCTGATTGGATCGAGGCTTCAGCTTTCGCTTGGCTAGCTATGCGCACAATAAAAGGTCAACCCGGAAACCTACCTAGTGTGACGGGCGCTGCTGAATCTGTAGTGCTTGGCGACATAAATACGCCATAATTATGAAATATTCTTATATTAATAGTGAGCTCTACATGCTTGAGCTCAACAAATGCTTACCTAAGAAATCGCACTAATTTTAGACAGTGAAAGAGGATCCGCAGCCGCAAGTAGTTTGTGCATTCGGGTTTCTGATAATAAATTGAGCGCCTTGTAAGTCTTCTTTGTAATCAATCTCAGCACCCATGAGATATTGCACACTCATGGGATCAATCAAAAGCATAACGCCCTGATTCTCAATTTGACTATCACCATCTTCAATACTTTCATCGAACGTAAACCCGTACTGAAAACCTGAACAACCTCCTCCAGAGATAAAAACCCGTAATTTCAAATTTGGATTACTCTCTTCGGTGATTAATTCACCAACTTTCTCCGCTGCAGCATCAGTAAATATGACGCTCGGCGCTGGTGAAACATTATTAACTGTTGTTGCTTCCATCATTTATTCATACTCACGGTATTCTGCTACTTTCTCGTCCATTTGAACAACTTGCTTCAGAGATGATATCTGACCTTCGGGCTGATGAACCAATTTACCATTAATTTCGGCGCCTTCTGCCATCTGTATCAGATTATAGTACACATCACCTAAGACGCGCGCAGTCGAACCAAGCTCAACTCGTTGACTAGCAAATATATCACCTTTCACTATGCCATTTAGCACAACATAAGGTACTGTGACACCACCATCAACATTCCCTATATCACTAATGCTCAACGCAGAATCAGCGTCCGAGTCGGCGGTTAAGTTACCTATAACTGTTCCATCAATATGGCAACCGCCCTGAAAGTGTAAGTCGCCATTAAGCTTGCTATTCGATCCGATGAGCGTCTCTACAACTGCGTGCCCCTTCTGTTTCTTATTGAACATCTTATTCTCCTTATACCGCTGTGCAGCAATAAGCTCCTAACTCTGATTTATCATCCAAACATAATCCTTTTCAAAGTCAGATTTCGATTGATTTTTAGATCGTACCTCAACGTTTATATGGTTTGGAGTAAAGTTAACGGGTAATATGAACTGCCTATCGAAATCCTGAAAATACCGAAACGAAAATATCCATGCCCTTTCGGCACCCTCCGGTAATAATTGCGTAATTGTATACGAAGTCTCAATTCCATCCTGATTGCCGAAGATCCTCAAATTCACATTACCGGATACTTTGCGATCATGCTTCATTGACTGCGCAAGAACCAGTCGAATGTTAATTTCACGTTCCTTTTTGCCATGCGTAAGTTTCAAATCCTGAACGCGTAAATTAGAATTTCCATCCGATGGCGATACGATTTCACGATAAAAGGCTATGGCATCTCGTTGCTCCTGAATTTTCACTTGCAAAGGAGCTAGATTAGCCTCAACTACCCTATATGATTCTCGATCAACTTCAATATTAGTTGTCAGAACCGCAATTTCTTGTTTTAACTCGCTAATTTCAGCATTAAGCATAGTAATGCTATCAACATAGGTCTGCTCGATAATCCCAGCTTCAATAAAATTATAGCCTGCTTTAATTCGCCCAAACTCGAAAATAAGGTATGCAGTAATAGCAATTAATGAAACAAGGACAAGGCGGAACAGGAAAGTTCTAGCCATGCTGTGCTGCCGATAAGGAGAATTAATTGTCAATTTGAAGTATCGCCTCATTATTCAAAAGAGATTATTTTACGCAAGATGAAATTCTCCTAAACTATTAGGATTTGTCCTCTAACTCAAAAATATCTTTATCGAAAGCAGAGATCCAACTCTTTGGCCATGAGCGTGGTCGCTCTGGCAAACCCTCTGGATGTACTGAATGACCCAATTCATATAAGGCGCGAGCGTATACGCGACGTTTGAAGTAAACAATTTCATTAACTGGACACCAAAAATCAACCCATCGCACACGATCAAATTCTGGTTCATCACATTGATCAAATCTTATGGCACTGTTACCTGATAAAAGTCGCAATAGGAACCAGTGTTGTTTTTGACCAATGCAAAGCGGTTTACTATTCCGTCGGATAAATTTATCTGGTAGTTCGTAACGTAGCCAATCGCCTGTAACTCCCAACACTTCGACGTCAGTCTCTACAAGGCCAATTTCTTCGAATAACTCACGAAACATAGCTTCAACAGGTTCTTCACCCTGCATCATCCCACCTTGCGGAAATTGCCAACCTTTAGAGTCGATCCGACGACCAAGCATGAGCCTCTTATCAGAATTCATAAGGATAATCCCAACATTAGCTCGATACCCTTCAGCATCTATCCAATCGTTGCTCATATATATTTATCCACGTAATGAGAGGTAATCGCGTCCCTTTTGCATAAGCTCAACAAATGCTTCTTCATCACCCTCCGCAATTGTCTCACGTATTCTGACTGTGGCCTCACACAACGCTTCGAGGGGTCCTAATCCAAACTTATTCAAATTCTGGATTTCAAAATATAGATGCGGGTTATCCTCTGCAACAGCCGCCGACACCAACAATTGCGAATCAAATGTTGTTGATGACATTTGCGCAAGTTTTGGCGCAGCCTCACCGCTTTCTGCAAGCGCAGTAAAGAAAGCGATATTGAGCGCATGCGATAAACCCAATACATATGCAATTAAACGATCATGATCATCGAGTCCCATCTCGAGTTGCTCTACCATGGTCGCCGCAAACAATTCCTTTGCTGCGGCTGTAGCAGCCGCATCACCTACATCGCAAAAAATCAAATGGTGGCCAGATAAGAGTCGAGTATTCGGCCCAAACATAGGATGTAGCGATGTTACGCTGCATCCAGCTTCCTTTAATTTTCTTAACCCATTAATTAGCGGTGACTTCAATGATCCAATGTCGAACACCAAACCCTTTGGCTTGAGAGTAGCAAGCTGCTTAAGAATCTTTCCCGAGTCGGCTAACGGTGCTGCGACGACAATATAATCGAAATCCACTCCAGCATCCGTCCAAGAACTGAATGATCCCGGCCCATTCTCAACAGATGGATCCGCTATGGTGGTTGCAAAACTCTGCGACTCAAAAAAATCTACGAACCACTGACCCATATTACCCGCACCACCAATGATCAGAACACTACTCCCATCGCCCTTACCCTCTGCAACGACACGATCTCGCTCTTGGCTTTCCAGTGATGCCCGAATCAACATTTCCAACAAGCTTTCAATTAATTCAGGATCAATGTTCATTTCTTCAGCTTGCTTACGACCCATATTGAGTACATCCTTCTCACGGGCATAATCGCGAGTACTGGTACCTGAAGATCGCTTGGATTTACCAATCTGACTTACGATCTGTTGCCGCTTTGCAATAATTTCTACCAATTGTCTATCAATTGCCGAAAGATTTTTACGAAGATTATTGAGACTCATTATGAAGCGCTACTCATACTTGAAGATTATTCCTTTTACAGGACTGACGCACGTAGTGAAAGTCAACTTGATAAATTTCGAGGCGATATTTCTCTTAAATTAAGAATAGTTATATTTGTTAATGCCTCTGGTATCAACATCAAAAGATTTATTTTGCTTCTTAACATAAGATGAACAAGCTGAGTAATCGTGAGAATATAGTCATCTTGAATCAGTTCAGATGGTCTGGAGATATTTAAAAAATGAAAACACGAGCCGCTGTAGCCTGGGAAGCAGGCAAACCACTTGAAATCGAGATACTGGACCTAGAGGGACCAAAAGCTAACGAAATTTTGGTACGAAACGTTGCATCAGGCGTTTGCCATACAGATGCTTTCACATTGTCAGGCGAGGATCCAGAAGGAATTTTTCCAGCCGTACTTGGCCATGAAGGCGGAGCCGTAGTCGAAGAAATTGGCGAGGAAGTGACCTCTGTTGCTATCGGCGATCATGTGATACCTCTATATACACCCGAATGTGGTGAATGCAATTTCTGTACTTCTGGAAAAACTAATCTTTGCCAAGCAATTCGATTGACTCAAGGTAGGGGACTGATGCCGGACGGCACATCTCGTTTTTCAATCAAAGGCAAACCTATTTTTCATTATATGGGAACTTCTACGTTCAGCGAGTACACCGTATTGCCGGAAATTGCAGCTGCTAAGATTTCAAAAGAAGCACCGCTTGAAAAAGTTTGTCTGCTTGGCTGCGGTATCACAACCGGTATTGGAGCAGTGCTTAACACAGCCAACGTTCAACCTGGCAGCACTGTGGCTGTATTCGGATTGGGCGGCGTTGGTCTCAGCGTGGTTCAAGGTGCCCTGATCGCTAAGGCAAGCCGTATCTTCGCTGTGGATATTAATGAAGATAAATTTGAATTAGCGAAACAATTCGGTGCCACTGACTGCATAAATCCAAAAAATTATGACGATTCAATTCAGGATGTCATTATCGATTTGACTGATGGTGGAGTTGACTACTCGTTTGAGTGCGTCGGTAATACTGAACTTATGCGTTCCGCATTAGAGTGCTGTCACAAAGGCTGGGGTGAATCGATAATTGTTGGCGTGGCTGGCGCTGGAAAGGAAATCGCTACACGGCCATTCCAACTAGTAACCGGCAGAGTTTGGCGAGGCACAGCTTTCGGCGGCTGCAAAGGGCGATCGCAGCTTCCTGGTATGGTGGATCAATATATGAACGGTGACATCAAGATCGATGAATGCATAACTTATACCATGCCACTTGAAGACATCAACCGCGCATTCGACCTGATGCATGAAGGCAAAAGTATTCGCTCAGTCATACATTTCTAAAAATTAATCTCAGTGGTCAATATTGCAGTAGCTACAACTCATCCTTTCATTGGTGATATTACGCAAAAGTTTATAGTAGGCAGATTTGACAGAAGCTTTACGGCATTACAAAGAAATTCTAATCAATTTCTTATTGCTCAAGATAATAATTAAGGGTGTAACATGTATTTGCGCTCCCTGATTTACCTAATCCTGATTTTTTGTATGTCTGTCAATGCACAGGTACCCATTTCACAAGGCACAAATTTTTCTGTCGATGTGGCGAAAGACGGTCGCCTAGCAATTGATCTAAGAGGTAATATCTGGATAGTGCCGAGCAATGGTGGCAAATCATGGCAACTCACTCAGAATCTAAAATCTGCAAAACGTCCTCGCTGGTCACCTAACAATAAACAACTTGCCTATTCCGATGTCATAGATGGTCGCCAAGGTATCTGGCTAATTGAAGTTGATACTGGCCAAACAAAAAGCCTGAGCTTAAATTTCCAAATGGACATCTATCCTACTTGGCATCCAGATGCTCAACGGGTGTTATATTCATCGGACACCAATGATGACGGATATGACTTGTGGGAAATTGATATTTCATCCGGCTTACGCTGGCAGGTCAGCAATCTTCCAGGCGATGAAATAGAAGGTGCTTGGTCACACGATGGACGAGATCTCATATACGTACATCATCAGGATGGCCAATGGTCGTTGATGTTGAGGCGTCATGCACAACCTGATGAAACCTTACTTAGTACGAAAAATAAAATTGCAGCGCCAACATGGCGTCCAGACGGTAGCTTAATTACTTTCTTCGAAACCAATGCAACAAGCACCAGCATTAAGATGGTTATACTATCCCAGCCTCGCCTAGTCCGGATGTATGCATCAAACGAACAATTCTTCGCATCACCGATCAAGTGGTTAGATCGTCAGCGAATGATCTACACAGCTGACGGTCAAATTAAGCAACGACTATTTAACTCCAGGTCGTCAAATCCCTTATATTTTCAAACAACTATCTATCCAGATATCAATAAGATTGATCAACGCGAACGCCCAAAACTTCAATGGTTTGATGAGCCGCGAGGGCAACTCGTTATTCGAGCAGCCAGGTTGTTTGATGGCATCACTCCCGGATATCAGTACAAAAAAGACATACTAATATCAGGTGGCCGTATAACAGCGATAGAAGAATATAAAAATTGGCCAACATTAATTGTCATCGACATGGGCGATCTAACAATTCTTCCAGGACTTATCGATGCTGACGCCCTGTTACCAGAAAAGCTATCATCAAGTGATGGTCCAGACCTCTTAACAATGGGAATAACAACAATAGTCGGAAGCCACCCAGATCATAATCAACTCAGTAAACTCTGGGCTGGAAAAGAAATTCCTGGTCCTCGATTTCTAAACGCTGAAAAATGGCAAATGTTATTGACTCTCAAATCCGAAATCGATGTCACAGCAGCTGTTATTACAAGTAAAGAAGTAGAACTCCTGAGCGGTAAGGCGCTAGCAAAACAAATTAGAGCAATGCAGATTGCTGGCCTGACACCAGAACAAACCTTCCGTGGTATGGGAATTAACGCTGCAGCGGCCGTTCAAGCTGATCCTTATCTCGGTCGAATTGCAACTGGTACGGCTGCAGACTTTATATTTGTAGATGGCGATCCTTTGGCCGACGTAATGAACGTACTAAATGTGCTTGCCGTATTGCGAAACGGTCGCTTGTACAGCATATCTGGATTGAATGATCGAGCAAAAAACGTAGAATAATTTAAGTACAAAGGCTAGAAATAGGGACCATTTCATATCATATACATAAATTAGGGATTATTATATTTCATTAAACACGAATTAATCTAACTAACGAAACCATCCAGTTCGGACAAGTATTTTGCATGTAATGAAGGATTTGCCGCTAGTGCCGAACGAGTAGTTAAATCCAGCTTATCACCATTGAGATTGGTAAAAACTCCGCCCGCCTCAGTCACAATTACCGACAAAGCAGCTATATCCAAGATATTGACGTCAGATTCTATTACTGCTTCAATTTTTCCAGCAGCTAACAGATGATAGTGATAAAAATCACCATAACCTCGAATTCGGTCTGCTCTCTGTACAATGCTTCCTAGTGCAGACCAGTAATCACTTTTTGCTAGAGATTTTAAATTACCTGTCGATACTGCAGCACGTTCAGGATCATCGATATTACTAACCTGAAGTCGCTGACCGTTTAACCATGCACCTTGTCCTTTTAAAGCCCATGCAAGTTCATCCATCATCGTGCCGCTGGAAACACCCAATATCAGCTCACCATTATGCATTAGCGCGATCTGAGTTGAGAAAAAAGGATATTGACGAACAAATCCCTTAGTACCGTCGATCGGATCAATTAACCAGAGATATTCGGCATCAAGATTATTCTGGCCAGTTTCTTCTCCATAAAAGCCATGCTCCGGATAAGTCTTGATAATAAGGTCGCGAATGGCCTCCTCGCATTCAATATCTGCTTGTGTAACTGGCGTCATGTCAGCCTTAGTGGTGACTGTAAAATTACCAGCGAAATAACTGCGACTTATATCAGCCGCTTTATTCGCTGCTACCAACGCAATTTTGAGAAATTCCGAATTGTTTTGTGTATTAATGACTTTCACCTTGTCACTCGATCCTAATATTCATTATATAAAACGTAACTATGGCCGCTACAGTCCAGAGAAACAAGCATCATGTCTTGACAGAAGATCAGGGCCTACTTATCGTCATGATTATGGGCAATAGACTTAGCAAAATTTACACTCGCACCGGTGACGATGGAACAACAGGACTTGGCGATGGTAGCCGAGTTGCAAAAGATTCCATTCGCGTCGAAGCCTTTGGCACTGTCGATGAAGCAAACTCAGCAATTGGTTTAGTATTAGCAAACAAGAATGTTCCTGATAAAATTTGTGATTGCCTTATCGAGATCCAGCATGACTTATTTGAACTCGGTGGCGAACTCTGTATTCCAGGTCACATTGCAATACATCAAAAATTCATTGATCGACTTGAGTCAGACCTAGATGAATTTAATAAAGATCTGCCAATGCTCAAAGAATTTATATTACCAGGTGGCGGCCCAGCAGCAGCAAGCTGTCATCTTGCGCGGACGATTGTACGTCGCGCAGAACGCCGCGTAGGTACGCTTGCGAATATCGAAGAAGTTCGTTTAGAAACAAGAAAATACCTAAATCGACTTTCTGACTTTTTATTCGTAATTGCACGCGTACTTGCCCGTATCGAATCCGGCCAAGAAGTTCTATGGGACCGCAAAAGATAGAGTTCACTCGTAGATTTGGATAAATTAAAGTTTACTGCTGAATCAAATCACATGTAATTTTTTTGTAAAAAATCTAAAAAACTAAGTCAGCCTAAAATAGACCAGCCTAATCCAATTTATCGTTATAATTAACGCGTAAAACCATACAAGGTAAGCATTGCAATTATGACGGCCCAAATAAACAACAGGCGAAATACAAGCTTATTAGCCGCCATCGCACCACGAATTCCACGTTCATTAATTGATTCATTGCTATTATCTTGAAGTGACAATGCTGCTATACCAACTCGAGCCAGAAGATGCTCACTATGTTCCGATATCGTTGCATTACGATCTTCCATTGGTGCGCGAAATGCCGCAATCGCATTATCCGCATGGCCCGCAGTCGCGTAGCCCAGAGCAGTAAGTCGAGCCGGCACCCATACTATGAGTCCATGCAAGAATTCCACTGCGTTACGAATTCGAGCCATATCACCACCAGATTCTTCTTCAAGTGCCATAATAATCACAGCTCGGCGACGAACGAGATCTGTGACGCGATAAGTCCAAGCGGCTAGAGGCCCGATCGAGCCCGCAAATGCGCCCATAAAGACGAACCAAAACACTACTGTGAATAAGCGATTATTTGCTTGCACGCAGATAGCTTCCTCAACACGAACGATCCGTTCATGTGAATCAGTAGGAACTTCATCTTCAATAATGGCTTTCACAGCAATTTTTATTTGTTTTTCATCCTCGGTCTTGAGTGCTTTACAGTACTCGTCAACTTCTTCACCAATATCTTTCGGTCCAATCGAGAAAAAAAGTATAATTACTGAGAGAATTAAATATGTAAAACCTCTCAAAGTATCTCCAAGGCTATATACAATTATGAATATGGGCAGCGCCAACAGTATGATTATGATCATTACTAAAATAGTCGCGGGCCAACTTACTAGCTGACCTGCTCGACGAAATCCAACATCAATAATTCGATCTAGCCAATACATACGGCGCCAGTGAAAGAATCGTGTTGCCAGTCGCTCGATAATGAGTCCAATAAGTAAAGCAATGAGATGCATTAGTTATTTTTCTCTTCTAATTTTTCAAATTCATCATATAAGCGTAACCAGTCAAAAGCAGGTCCCGGATCACTTTTCCGCCCTTGAGCAATATCTGAATGGCCAACAATTTCACGCATTGTCAGTTGTGGGTAGGTCACCATCAGAGCCTTAAGAACAGCAGACAAAACACTGTATTGACGATCGTCATAGTTAGTATCATCCTCACCCTCCAACTCTATGCCAATCGAAAAGTCATTACATCTCGTACGGCCGCGAAAATGTGATTGGCCAGCATGCCACGCTCGTTCATTAAAGGGTACGAACTGCAAAAGTCCGCCATCACGCCGAATAAGCAAGTGTGCAGAAACCTCCAATCCGCGGATCTCAGTAAAGTACGAGTGTGCATCCCAATCAAGTCTATTTAAAAATAAATTCTCTATTTCTGGGCCGCCAAATTGGCCTGGAGGCAGACTAATGCCATGTAATACGATAAATTCGATGGCTCCATCGCTTGGCCGCAAGTCTCTGTTTGGACTTAGGCACAACTTGGCTTGATTAATTAATCCAGTTTTCGGATTCAATATAAAGTCGCCAGTCATGATAACTTCAGGCATGATTTCAAAAGCATGAATACGAGGCTATTTGTTTCTGGCACATTGATCAACGATGCAGAGTTGAAACTTGACGGTGATCGAGCAAAATATCTCGGCAAAGTTCTTCGTGCACGCATCGGTGAAACATTGATAATATTCAATGGAGACGGCCCAGAATGGCCTGCCACAATTACAAAAATTGGCAAGAATAGTGTCAATCTTATGCTTGGGAAGAGTATTGAGCCAGGCACTGAATCGCCTCTTAAAATTCATCTTGTACAGGGCATATCGCGCAGTGAACGCATGGATTTCGTCGTGCAAAAAGCGACTGAGCTCGGTGTTAAAAGAATTACACCAATATTGACTGAATACGGCGTCGTCAAATTAAAATATGATCGGGCCGAAAAACGGCGAGACCACTGGCAAAAAATTGCAACAAGTGCATGCGAACAATCGGGTCGCACGCGTCAGCCGTTGATTGACGAACCAATTCCTTTGAAGCGCTGGCTCGAAAAAAAACCACTAAAATTCGATACTGAAGTTATTCTTTCACCTAATGCCACTTCACCACTAGCTCTGATTCCGGCACCTAAAACCAAAATCTGCGTTCTAATTGGTCCGGAGGGAGGTTTTAGCGAGACAGAATACAAAAATGCCAAATCTTCTGGATTTCGTGCCGTATCTATGGGACCGCGAGTATTACGCACAGAATCAGCAGCTATAACAGCGCTCTCAATTTTACAGTCAAGGTGGGGTGATTTGTGCTAAAAAATAAGTCATGTTTGCAAGAATACACTCCAGAGTAACTTCATTATGAGAATTCCGATGCTTGCAACGGATTTCACGGTATAGTTGACTGCTTTCGTTTTAAATAACTCCTGAAGAACACCGCGATGGTAGAAAATCCCTTAAAAGTTGGCATTGTTCTTGATCCGATCAAATCGATAACGCCAAAAAAAGACTCTTCACTCGCTATGCTGCTTGAAGCAACTCGTCGTGGCGCAGAACTACATTATTTTGAGCAAAGAAATTTGCGCATGCTCTCCGGAAAAGCTATCGGTATGTCAACGCGCCTCACAGTTCGTGACAGTGATAAAGATTGGTTCGATCTCGGCAAGCAGCAAGAAATTAATCTGGGTGATTTAGACGTGATTCTAATGCGCAAGGACCCGCCCTTTGACATGGAGTACATCTACACTACTTACATACTAGATCAAGCAAGCCTCGCTGGCGCACTAATCATTAATAAACCGCAAGCTTTACGTGATATGAATGAAAAAGCTTACACAGCCAGATTTCCAGAATGCACTCCAATAACGCTCGTTACGCAGTCTATAAATGAAATGAAATTCTTCCTCGCTGAGCATAAAAAGATTGTAGTTAAACCTCTGGATGGAATGGGTGGGAAATCTATTTTCGTAGTGCAAGAAGGTGATAATAACGCCAATGTTATTTTCGAAACGCTCACAAATAGTGGGCAATGCTTTGCAATGGCACAGGTTTTTATTCCAGAAATTACGGAAGGTGATAAGCGCATTTTATTAATCAATGGAAAACCAATCCCCTATGCACTCGCCCGTATTCCAGCCGGCGATGACAACCGTGGCAATATTGTGGCTGGGGCTAAGACAAGAGGTCAGGAGCTTTCGTCTACAGATCTTCAAATTTGTGAACGGGTGGGTCCAGTCCTCAAAAAACAAGGTGTATTATTCGCGGGCATCGATGTTATAGGTGACTATATGACTGAGATAAACGTAACAAGCCCAACGGGCATCCGCGAACTAGATCGGCAATTTAATCTCAATATTGCAGGTTTAATGTTTGATGCGATTGAACGCGCTCTTCCATAAGCGGGCGACTAAATATGACATCATGTATTGCAAGTACAAATCGTTACTTAATAACTAATAACTAAACTAACTTGTGTCTTGGGGCATGAGCGAAGATACTAAGATTATGGATTTAGGAAGATCACTTACAAATCAACTACTTATAGCCATGCCTGGCATGAAAGATCCTAATTTCAACTCGACAGTCACTTTAATCTGTGAACATAATGATGATGGCGCACTCGGAATTATCATAAACCGTCCACTAAATCTGAAACTCTCCAGCCTTCTCGATCAACTTTCAGTCAAAGACGTCGACCCAATCGTCGCAAATAACCCCATCGTGTCCGGAGGACCCATTGGCGCCGAACGTGGATTCGTCTTACATAATAAAACACAAAGCTTTAAAAATACGATTTCAGTTTCTGATGATATTCAATTAACCTTATCGCGTGATGTTATCGAAGCAATGGCGACGGGTGTTGGCCCACAAAAATCACTAATTGCAATTGGTTATGCCGGATGGGATTCAGGACAACTAGAAGAAGAAATACTGACTAACTTCTGGCTTAACGTCACAGCAACTCCTGAATTGGTTTTCAATACACCATTTGTGGATCGATGGAATTCGGCAGCACATCTTCTGGGAGTTGATCTCGCAAGTGTTTCGCTGGAAGCTGGTCACGCCTGATTTGTCGAAATACAGAACAATTCTTGTATTCGATTTTGGTATCCGCCGGATAGGTGTTGCTATTGGTCAAGATATTACTGGTACTGGCTCTCCAGTTGGGGTAGTCAGTAATAGTAATGATGGCGTCGATCATGCAGCGATTAAATCTATCATTCAAGAATGGGATCCGACCAATATCGTTGTCGGCATGCCCATTCACACCGATGGATCCCCAAGTAAAATGCAAGAAAAAGTCGAATCCTTCATTGAGGAGCTGCGCCGCTACAAACTTGATATTGATACAGTCGATGAGCGCTATACCTCAATTGAAGCAAAGAAAGCTCTAAAAATGGCGCGTGCTGCAGGTACGCGTGGCCGTGTATCCAAAGAAATGATAGATAGTGCTGCTGCAGTATTTATCGCTGAAAGATACCTCTCATCTGGGTAAAATGCCCTACGATGCAGCCAGACCAAACTAAATTACAGTTCGATAAGAAAGGTAACCTGCGACATTTGTTATCGTTAAAAGGTATTGGAGCAGAACTGTTAGTCCAGCTACTAGAGGATGCTGAAAGATACCTTACGGCGCCCGGCACTTTGGCAGCACGCAGTCAATCTCTTGCTGGTCGCACAATTGGCAATCTCTTTTTTGAGCCCAGTACTCGTACTCGCGCTTCATTTGATCTAGCAGGTCGGCGGCTTGGTGCTGATGTTTTAAATTTAGATGTGAACACTTCATCGCGTAAGAAAGGCGAGAGTATTCTTGACACGATTTACACTCTAGAGGCTATGCATGTCGATATTATGGTTGTTCGTGACGCGAGTGATGGCGTGTCGGCCTATATAGCCCGTAATGTTAATGACCATATCAGCGTTCTAAATGCTGGCGAATCTGATATATCGCATCCAACACAAGGTTTGCTTGACCTGATGACGATTCGTCAGCATAACGATGACTTCAAAAATATGGCGGTAGCTATTGTTGGTGATATACAACATTCGCGCGTCGCTATGTCAGCATCTGAAGCGTTGCAGACAATGGGGATTGGAGAGTTAAGACTCGTATCACCAAAAGCTCTGGCGCCCAGTGCAGATCGCTTCCCAGGAGCTCGTATCGTCGACAATCTGGCAGACGGCCTGAAGGATGCCGATGTTGTCATGGCATTGCGGATACAACGCGAACGTATCGGCAATCTGGATGGGGTGCCAGGCATTGATGAGTATTTCGCCAACTATGGCATTAGTCATGAAAGCCTTGCATACGCAAAACCTGACGCGATCGTGATGCATCCAGGTCCGATGAATCGTGGTATCGAAATTGAGGGCACACTTGCTGATGGCCCACGCTCGGTAATCACAAAACAAGTGACAAATGGCGTTGCAATTCGAATGGCCGTACTTAATCACATAGGCAAGATGATGAACACACGGTGATAACTGTTGAACAAAAAAATGCGCAGCGAAATCGCAACACGATTTTCAGCGAAAGTGGCGAAATAATCAGTGTCGATGAATTTCCTGGCAACCAGTTCATTATGCGTATCCGCGCACCAAAGTGTGCAGCAAAAGCAGAGCCTGGTAATTTTATACATGTAAAGTGTGACGACTCATTTTCTATGCGTCGACCCTTGTCTATTATGCGCGTCGAAAATGACTGCCTCGATATTCTCTACAAAATTGTTGGTAATGGACTTCGAAACTTATCGACAAAATATCCAGGAGATATTATCAGCCTACTTGGGCCGATTGGACAACCGTTTCGTCCAGATGAGAACCGACCAAAAGCATTGTTAATTGGTGGAGGCGTTGGAATTCCGCCAATGATCTATATCGCGGATCATCTTAGGCAGCTAGGAGGCAATTGGGCACCGCTCGTGATTCTCGGCTCTGAGCTACCTTTCCCATTTAAACTACAAAACTCAAACATTAGGACACCATGGCTTGATGACAAAATCACTTCAACAATGCCACTTATTGAAAGCTGGGGGATTTCCTGTCGACTTGCAACTCTTGCTGGATTCAAGGGTTGCTTCGATGGCTATGTCACCGACCTCGCTGACCGATGGCTATCTACCTTATCAAGCGATGAGCTTGCCAAAGTAGAAATATTCTCTTGTGGCCCAATGATAATGCTGAGAGCCGTGGCAACACTTGCTGAAAAATACAGCGTGCCATGCCAGGTTTCTCTAGAAGAATTTATGGCCTGCGCTGTTGGAGGATGTGCAGGGTGCACAGTCAAAATTAATACTTCTAATGGAGACGCTATGAAGCGCGTCTGTGTTGATGGACCAGTTTTCGATGCCACTACAGTAGTTTGGTAGCAATAATAATAATTATATTTGTTATTCTATTGAGTCTTTATATAGCTAAAAAACGGAACTAAAAACGTGATTAAAGTCACGGAAAACCTAGAAATAATAAGAGAGTTGCTGGCGACCTCTGCTATTGAAGCCGAACGTGATCCTCAAGCCATAAAATTGCTTGCTGTCAGCAAAAAGCAGTCTATTTCGAAGATTATCGATGCTGCCAGCGCCGGTCAGCGTGATTTTGGCGAGAACTTTGTTCAAGAAGGACTCGAAAAAATCACGCAGACAAGAAATATGAATCTCATCTGGCACTTTATCGGGCATTTACAGAACAATAAAACACGTAGCGTAGCTGAAAATTTTGACTGGGTTCATACTATTGATAATCCAAAAACGGCACGACGCTTAAGTGAACAACGTCCAGAATCACTCGGTCCATTGAATATTTGCTTACAGATTAAAGTTGATAAGGAACCGGAGAAATTTGGTGTCGATATTTCACAACTGCCTGAGCTAGCCTCTATTTGTGCACAATTACCAAATGTCACGTTGCGTGGTTTAATGTGCTTACCAGCCGTGCGAACTAAGTTTATTGATCAGCGAATACCTTTCAAACAGCTAAAAAAGTTGGCAGATGAGTTATGTTCTAGTGGAATAGATACTGACACATTATCGATGGGTATGAGTGGCGATTACCGAGCTGCTATTTTCGAAGGTTCAACCATAATACGAATCGGTACCGCACTGTTTGGCGAAAGACACTAAAGGATGGATGCAAGAATGAACTATGGAAAAGTTGCTTTTATTGGTGGCGGAAATATGGCTCGCGCATTAGCTGGTGGTATGTATGTTGCAGGCTATAATCCTTCTAATATTCTAATTGCGGACCCACTCATTGAAACCCGCGATCGCCTGGCCAATGAATTCCCAGGAACTATCATACGAGCAGACAATCTAGATGTTGCAAAACAAGCTGAATGTCTGGTGTTAGCTGTAAAACCACAGATTTTATCTATGGTTTGCAAATCGCTGAAAGATGTCGTGCAAATTACAAAACCGCTAATTATCTCAATAGCTGCCGGAGTAAGAAGCAGCGACATCGATTTATGGTTAGGGGGTGGACTCTCAGTCGTACGAACCATGCCTAACCAGCCAGCTTTATTAGGCTTAGGCGTTTCCGGTATGTATGCTAATGAACAAACATCTAAAAAAGAACTACATATAGCGAATTGCATCATCAAAACCAGTGGGCCAGTTATATCTGTATCAAATGAAAGTGATATTGATTCAGTAACGGCTATTTCTGGAAGTGGGCCAGCTTATTTTTACCTGTTGATAGATATGCTAGCGACAATCGCAAAAGACATGGGTCTCGATCCTAAAGCAGCACTTGACCTCGCAATAGAAACTGCGAGAGGCGCGAGTGAAATAGCTAAACAATCAGACGAAACTATGGAAACGTTAATTTCCCACGTACGCTCACCAGGTGGCACCACGGCCGCAGCGCTTGATTACCTCGATAATTCCAATTTTCGCGACATCTTCACTGCTGCCGTTACTGCAGCACGTGACCGAGCGAAAGGTCTAGCGGATCAAGTTCATGAAGAAGCCAAGGATTAATAAATGCCCATAAATATTTCCAACACTTTGGACTTTATCGTAGGCGCATTGACTAGCCTCTATTTACTCGTTCTACTACTTAGATTTTGGCTGCCATTATTGCATGCTGATTTCAGAAACCCATTAGCACAGGGAATATTTGTGCTCACGTCACCTTTAGTAATTCCAGTGCGTCGATTCATTCCTTCCATTGGCCGATTTGATACAGCCACTGTTCTCGTAATAATCGCTTTTCAATGCTTCGCAATTTTTTTACATTTGCTTATTCTTGGTAAAAATATTAATGCACCGTTAATTTTTATTTCAGCACTACTTGAATTAGTGAGACTGTCGTTAGATATTTTTATTTTCGCGATTATAATTCGAGTCGTGCTTAGTTGGATTTCTCCTCCAGGTCATCACAATCCAGCTACAACAATCATAAACACGTTAACAAACCCTATATTGCGGACTTGGCAACAAATAATTCCACCATTAGGTGGAATGGATTTATCGCCAATATTCGCAATCATTGGCCTTATAGCACTCAAGATCCTTTTATAAATTTTTAGTGTATCTTTGTCTGCAGAGCAATGGAGTGTGCTGGTTTATAGCGCTTTAAAATTTAGGAAATAGGCGTCATCAATAAAAAAATACTATTAGTCTTTTTGCCTCTCCTCTGTTTGTTCTCAGCATGTGGTGGCCCTAGCGGACCAACTGACATACCTGAGGCACAGGTCGCAGATCCTACATCTGCTGATATTGGGAACCACATCATATACTTCAATGCCCAGTCGACCGACCAGTTGCTCCCTGAAATTGCCCGTAAATACAATATTATGCGTGACAAAAATCGGGCAATGTTAAATATTTCAGTGATTCGAAAATCAGATTACTTTCCAGTAATTGCAAAAATTAATTTAAAAACAGTCAATCTTACTGGTCAATTAAAAAAAATCACCCTTCGAAAGATCGAAGAGCCTGGTATCGCTATTTACTATATCGGCGACACTACCGTGGCTAATCATGAAGTATTAATTTTTGATATTAGCGTAAAGCCTGAAGGCGAAAATAAAACTTTCAAAGTACTATTTAAACGCCAATTCTATAGCGACTAAACAAATCTTAAATGCCTAAAACGACCTAAATCTCTTTCAGCTTCTTATAAATATGATTAAGCGACGAACCCTATGACCGCCTCCCGCAATTCAACCAGCTTGCCATGAAAAAAGTGCTCGGCGTTGGAGATAATTAATAATTCAGGTCCAGGTAGCAAGCTATTAACCCATTCAATGGTTTTCTCAATATCGATAAGCTTATCCTGATCACCCTGAACAATTAACCATGGGCACTCCAGTTGAACTAAAAGACCTGATGCTAATCGAGTAATTGAGGGTGCGACGCTAACGACACCATCTACAACATTATCAACAGCTGCATCTATAGCGACTGCAGCACCAAAAGAGAAGCCTGCAATCCATAATTTCGTTCCATAATTTCGAGCACGCATCCATGTGATAGCGGCTAAAGCATCATCAAGTTCTCCCACGCCGTCGTCGTATTCGCCTTCACTATTCTGCGTCCCACGAAAGTTAAAGCGAAGCGCAGCATATCCCAACTTTACAAATGTACGAGCTAAAGTATGGGACACCTTATTGTGCATGGTGCCTCCATGCTGTGGATGTGGATGACAAACGACGACGCTACCTAGCGGCAATTGTGCAGCTGGAAGTTCTAAAATTGCCTCCAATCGTCCAACAGGTCCATCAATAAATAGTCTTTCTAAACGAGGTGGCTTACACATTGTGCCTTCCAGATTGGATAGATCCATGAATACTGCTGTAAAATTATGATCCAGTGTAATGTTGGATCAATTGATGTCTGAACTCAATGTTCTACATATTGCCGCAATTGCTGTTATAGCTGTAATCGGCATCTTCGTTAGATTAATCTTTCGAGGTCGTGACTCACGCGAGGAATTCCTTGTTAAACCTGTAAATGAAATGCATGACAAGTTACAAGCTATAAAAGGTGTAGGGCCAGAGATCGAAAAGACGCTCAATGAGATGGGAATATTTCGATACCAGCAAATCGCAGAGATGAGTGAGTATGATATCAATCGTATCGCCAAGCAATTAAAAGGGCTTCGTAGCCGCATTTATCGCGAAGACTGGTTAGGGCAAGCACGGGAACTGCATGACCAAAATATCAATAATTAGGTATCTTTCTGTCGGCCTGGTTATTGGAGGCTTAATAACAGCTACAAATTTCAATTTTGCAGCTGTAACAGACAAATTAAGTAAACCTGTGCATGAGGCTCACATGTTACGTCTTGAATTTCGATGGCAGTATGAGGTGTTGCGACTTGTTGGCCATATAGCGACTGTAAATCATAAAAAAAATTTACTGAGCGTTGCAGCTTCATCCTTTCCAGGGAATTCACCTGAAATAGACTTCATTCTATTTAACGCTGCTCCTAGTCATTGGGAAGAACTGAGCATGAAAGTACTTTATCTGCTTGCTGAGTCAAGCTTCTCAGAGGCAGTGCTTTCAAATAATGAAATTATTATTAGAGGAGTAACAACAAAGGAAGTTATGTGGAAGAAAAAATTGAATGCACTCCAGAAAGTTCTTCCAGAAGGAATATCTATTAATGCGAACATGCTCTATATCAGTCCGACAATAAATACTAAAAAAACCTGCATAATGGCAATCAAAGCATTTGCTGTTGGAGCCATAAATTTTGAAGAATCGAGCACTAAATTTCTGGACTCAGCTCACTCTCAACTTAATAGAGTCATTGCACTGGCTAACGTCTGTAAAATGATGACAATTTCCATCACGGGCCATACCGACTCATCTGGAAATAATAAATGGAATCAAGAACTTAGTCTAAAACGAGCAACAACTGTTAGCGATTATATCGCCCAAGGTGGCATCGAAAGAGAGCGCCTATTCATATACTCAGCCGGCTCTTCTTATCCAATTGCCAATAACGCGACTAGCTACGGCCGCAGTCTCAATCGTCGAATCGACATTAAATTCCAAACAAAAAACTAATCTGGCGACGTCAATTTCAAGAGTTCAATTGTGAAAATTAAAGTTGCATTGGGAGGGATCTCACCACGACCTAAGGGACCATATGCAAGGTCCCCAGCGACGATCAGTTCACGTGTTTCACCTTCGAGCATGCATGGAACGCCAAGATCCCAACCCTTAATAACTTGTCCAGCACCGAGCTGAAACTGAAATACATTATCTGACTCCCAAATAAACATACCATGCTTATTTTCTGCCGATTCGTCGTAAAGCCATAGCCAAACATTAGTATCGGCATAATCACCTGCAACCGCAGCACGGCCAAATCCTTTCTTAAGGACTCTCGCACTCAGTCCCGGGGCAACTTGAATTAAGCCGGACTCATCTGCAACTGGGCATTCTGCATTCATCGACTCATTGGTCATAACTTTATCCTCATTCATATCGCAAGAAACTAACGTAAAAGAAATTAAAAAAATTATGGCTATAAATTGATTTTTCATTCTTCAGAACCCTTAAAATTTAATGACGCAGAATTTATGCAATATCGTAAACCTGTAGGTTGTGGTCCATCCTGAAAAACATGACCAAGATGCGCACCACAGTTTTTGCAAACCACCTCACTTCGAGTCATACCATGGCTCATATCAACGTTAGTTCGTATGACATCATCCTTCAATGGCAACCAAAAACTTGGCCATCCAGAACCTGAATCAAATTTGTGCTCAGAGCTAAATAAGTTCTCACCACAGCAAACACACTCATATATCCCATCAGCTTTATGGTCCACATATTTGCCAGTAAATGCTCTTTCAGTACCTTTTTTTTGAGTCACCCAAAACTGCTCATTATCGAGTTTTGAACGCAGTTGACTTTCATCAAAATTACTCACGATTATCGTTATGATCCTTCGTTAGATTTAGGTTTTGCTACTTTCTTTTTAGCCTTTTTCTTAGCTTTTTGCTTAGTAGCTTTCTTTTTTGCCTTTTTCTTGCTTGCTGTTCCATTTAGCAAGAAACTATTAATGCTCTTTACATATTGTGCTGGATTTTCAAGCTGTGAACCTTCAGCTAATAATGCATGATCAAGTATGATGTTTGACAACGCTCTGAAACGACTGTCATCTTCCTCACTAGAAAGTTGCATTATGAGTGGGTGCTCGAGATTTACTTCAAGAATCGGTTTTGACTCTGGTAACTCTTGGCCGCTGGCTTCTAATATACGACGTACTTGAGTATTCAGATCCTGACCACTAGCAACGACGCAAGCCGGAGAATCAACGAGCCTACTACTAATATTAACTGACGTGACACGATCGTCCAGTGCACCCTGCATCTTCTCTAGGAAATCCTTATTTTCATCATTAGTTTTATCTTGTGTTTTTTCATCACCTTCCTTGGGCACATCAAGCGCTTCACGAGCAACATCGACAAATACTTTTCCCTCATACTCAGTCAGGCCATCTACCAACCAGGCATCTATTCGATCAGTTAACAACAGAACTTCGATATCACGGCTCCGTAACTGCTCAATATGTGGGCTGGCCAAAGCAGTCACATAATTCTCAGCAAGAATGTAATAAATTTTATCCTGATCCTCTTTCATTCTTTCGAGATAATCATTTAAGAACTGGTCTTGGGTGTCGTTATCATTTTGCGTTGTCGCAAAACAAAGTAATTTGGCAAGCTTGTCCTTATTAGCATGATCTTCAACTATGCCCTCCTTGAGCACTTGACCAAACTCACCCCAAAACTTCTGATATTTCTCCTTATCACTCGCAATCTTCTTCAGCATATCCAATGCACGACGCGTCAACGCAGAGCGCATCGACATGAGATCTGGATTCTGTTGAAGTAGTTCTCGCGATACATTCAAGGGAAGATCTGACGAATCCACTACACCTTTAACAAAACGTAGGTATAAAGGTAAAAATTGCTCAGCATCATCCATAATAAAAACGCGTTGCACATACAATTTCAGCCCTTTGGGTGCCTCACGATTCCACATATCAAACGGAGCGGTGCCTGGTATGTACAGAAGGCTCGTATACTCACGTTTTCCCTCAACCCGATTGTGGCTCCACATCAGTGGATCTGCAAAATCATGCGATAGGTGCTTATAAAACTCTTTGTACTCGTCTTCTGTCACATCTGATCTTGAGCGTGTCCATAATGCAGTTGCAGAATTAACAATTTTGGTCTCCGCATCATCTTCACCGATTGCCGTAAGTGATACAGGAAAGCCAATATGGTCTGAGTACTTTCGAATTAATGATTCGATCCGAAATAATTCAGCGTACTCAGTCTCATCTTTCTTGAGATGCAGAGTAACTCGAGTGCCTCGATCAGAGCGCTCGATGTTTTCAATCGTAAATTCACCCTTACCTTCGGACTCCCAACAAACCGCCTCATCAGCTGCTGATCCTGCACGGCGAGATTCAACCTTGACTCTATCCGCAACAATGAATGCTGAGTAAAAACCAACGCCGAATTGTCCAATCAGTTGAGCATCATGCTGCTTATCACCTGTTATCTGATCCAAAAATTCCGCAGTTCCCGATTTAGCAATCGTGCCAAGATTATCAATTAGCTCCTCTCGGGACATACCAATACCATTGTCAATCACTGATAGTGTCTGTTGTTTTTTGTCGACCTCGATCTTAATGCCAAGCTCAGTTTCCTTGGTCAGCAAATCAGGATTAGCCAGTGCTTCAAAGCGTAGCTTGTCCGCTGCATCAGAGGCATTGGAGATCAGTTCACGAAGGAAAATTTCCTTGTTGCTGTATAAAGAATGAATCATCAGTTGCAGTAGCTGACGAACTTCGGTTTGGAACCCGAGGGTTTCTCTCTTATCGCTCACTCAATCGTCTCCGAACATAGTAAAGGGGGACACACACGATATAGCCTTCGCTGGCTATTTCAAGGACGAATTTCTATGGGGGTGTTGTCGTTAACCATCAACCAGAGGTCAATCATGTCGGAGTTCGAGACGGCGATACAGCCGTTAGTCCAATCTTGTGTTCTATAGTAGATTTCTGAGCGGCTAGGCTTATTAGGCTGACCGTGAATCATAATCGCTCCACCCGGTGACACACCGTTACTCCTCGCTTCCTGAAGATCGGCAGCATTGGGATATGAAATATGAATCGACAAGAAGTAGTCACTTTTCGGATTACGCATATCCAAAAGGTATCGACCCTCAGGTGTTTTAAAATCGCCTTCTTGCTTTTTGTCACCCTCTGGAACCATACCCAAAGCACTTTTGAAAGTACGAAAAATCTCACCCTCATTTAGTAAATATAACTCGCGATCTGACTTATCGATAATGACCTCGTCCGCAACAGGAAATTCTGCGGCTTGAATCAATTCAGGAAGCAGCAGAACTATAATCAGGAAAACTTTTTTAAAATAAATCCTCATAAACCTAGATTAGCAAACCTTGCACCTGCAGAAAATGCTATATATTTAATGAATTTTTTGACACATCTCACACTAACATTGGAAATAAAAATCAATGTCGCATGAAAAACAATCAATAATAGTTACGTGGATAGCATGTGCGAGTACACTTCAGTTGCTATGATCGAAGATAGAAAACCCCTTTGTAACTATAGAGCCCCAAAATATTGGCCAATATGGTTTGCCATGGGAGTACTGCGACTTATATGTTTACTTCCACACCAAAGTGTACTCGCAATAGGGCGAATATTAGGTAAGTTAGCATATTATATAGCCCATTCACGACGCCAAATCGTCAAGCGTAATATTGAGCTTTGCTTTCCTGAAATGAGCTCTTTTGAGCGCCATACTCTAGTCGTTAAACATTTCAAGTCGCTGGGCATAATGCTTGTTGAAATGGGTCTTGGCCGATGGGCCAGTGATAAATATCTCCAATCAATTACAGTTATCAAAGGCCTCGAGCACTTAAAAAAAGCCAATAAAGATGGTCGGGGTACTATTCTTCTGTCAGCCCATTTTACGACTCTGGAAATTAGTAGCCGCGTTCTTGCGGCCGTAAGCGAACCGTTCGATGGAGTTTATCGAAGAAACCGAAGTGATTTTATAACAGAAATCCTGCGCAGTGGTCGCGAACGTGCGGTTGCTAATTTAATTGAAAAACGCGACATCAGAAAAATGGTTCGTAATCTGCGTGCAGGTAGAACAGTCTGGTATGCACCAGACCAGAGCTACAATCGCAAAGGCGCAGAAATTGTAAATTTCTTTGGCATACCAACAATGCATACAACGGCTACATCAACTTTGGCTAGGCTGGGAAAAGCAGTTGTGATTCCATTTTTCTTTCAGCGATTACCAGATGGCACCTATGAAATCACAATACTAGCGCCACTCAATGACTTTCCTAGTGAAGATCCTATAGCCGATACGCGCCAGTACGTTAGTCTCCTTGAGAAACGAATACGTATATGCCCTGAACAATATTTCTGGATTCACCGCAAGTTCAAAAATCTACCTGATGACTACCCAGACTACTACGCAGATTTAGACGCGTCGAGGTAGCCCTTCAGTAACTCATTCCAGTTCGCCGTATGGAAGTTTATCTTGGGGTTCAATTCAAATATTTTTAACAACGATCGATGCAGGCGATTAAGTGTCTCTTGTTGCCAAGACCCTGGTGACTTCAATGAACTCTTATCGAAATCAAGCATCCAAATATCTCCATCTTTATCGACCTGTACATTATAAGCGTTCATATCTGAATGATAGACGCCAGCTTCATGAAATTTCCAAATTGACCGGCCGACTGACCACCAGAACGCATCGTCGCAATCCTTAATTGCGATATATTGTGAAAGCGAAATCACGTCGGGTATACAAACTGTGATTAGATCTGCGGTGTAGAAAACGCCACTCCGACAAAATCTTGCAGCTGCTGGGCGCGGAACATTCATATTTTTCATGGCCAAAACTTCTAGCAATCGCCATTCCATGAATGAGCGTGTTAAGTCTTCACCTGTAAAAATATAGGAATCTTTAACAATTTTTCCAAGTAACCCGCCGCGCCTATAATGCCGCAGTACGAACTGGCGAGGAGTATTACCGACGAACATCGTATTACCACGACCTCCAGAACGCAGTGCTCCAGTCAATACTTCAGCATGCTCCCAGCCGCCCGCTGTAAATCGTTCGGGTGAAATCTGGTTGATAATCCCCTTATCATATAGGATAGCGCCATCCTTGGTTCTCTTGACGGTTTCGGTCAACGGGTCCGTCCTTCTCTCTTGTCAGATCTAATTTTAAAAATTCGGCCAGAAAAAATATGTGTTATTCGCCTTTCCGCGATTGGTGACACATGCCATGCACTGGCTGTTATACGCCGTATTCAGGATAACTGGCCAAAAGCTAGTATCACATGGATTATCGGTAAGACAGAAGCAAAACTCATGGCACATATCCCTGATATCGAGTTTATCATCTTCGACAAAAGCAAAGGATGGCAAGCATATAAAGATATTTACAATAAACTGGGCAATAGGGTTTTCGATATTGCTCTGTGCATGCATTCATCGATGCGCGTTAATTTTCTCTATCCAATTATTCAAACGCCGATCCGGCTTGGGTTTAATCGCGAGCGCGCAAAAGACTTACAATGGCTATTTACAAATTATCGCATTAAAGCGACTCATGGTGAGCATGCGCTAGAAGCTATGATGTCATTTGCATCAGCCATTGGGGCCACACCTCAGAAAATCCGCTGGGATATTCCGCTTGGCGATGACGAAAGAAAATTTGCTGCCAACCTTCAAAGCCCTATCAAGCCACTTGTCATCGTTAGTCCTTGTAGTAGCAATCGAAGTAGAAACTTTCGCAATTGGAGCATCAAAAACTATACAAAAACGATTGAATATCTCAATAAGAAAAAATGCCATGTAATATTAACTGGTGGCCAAAGTAGCCTCGAAATTGAATATGGCATAGCGCTCTCGAAAAACACCATGGTTGAGAATTTGATCGGTATGACATCACTCAAGCAGCTCGCCGCACTGATCTCGGCTGCAGATTTAGTAATTTGCCCAGATTCAGGTCCAGCACATATAGCAACTTCTTTCGGCACTCCCGTGCTTGGTTTATATGCTACCTCCAATCCTCAACGAACGGGACCGTTTGCCTCGCGCAAACTTACTGTCAACCGCTATCCTGATGCTGCAAAAAAATTCCTAGGAAAATCCGTCGAGCAGCTACACTGGGGACAACGAATTCGTCATCCAGATGCCATGGCGCTTATAACTGTTGAAGAAATAATGAAAAAAATCGATTCATTTCTCGATGTATAATTCAAAAGTATAATTAAGACCTGTTCACATATATGTCATCGCGGCGTTTTTTCTTGAAGTACATCCAACAGGTAATCTCCATAGCTATTTTTGCCTAAATTCTTCGCCAACGACCTGAGTTGGTGTGCATCTATCATACCGCCACGGTATGCAATCTCTTCCGGGCAGCACATTTTGAGTCCCTGACGTCGCTCAATAATTTGCACAAATTGCGCTGCTGCAAGCAAAGATTCATGCGTGCCAGTATCAAGCCAAGCAGTACCTCGACCCATAATCTGAACCTTTAAATCACCTTGATTCAGGTATAAACGATTAATATCGGTAATCTCAAGCTCACCTCGAGCTGATGGTTTTAGATTCTTCGCCATCTCCACAACGCGTGAGTCGTAAAAATAAAGGCCAGTTACAGCATAGTTAGACTTAGGTTTGACAGGCTTTTCTTCTATTCCGATTGCTTTGTTATCATCATTAAAATTAACAACACCATAACGTTCCGGATCCTTCACATAATATGCGAATACCGTTGCACCAATTGAATTATCAGCAACAGATCGTAGTTGTTTTTGTAGCCCCTCTCTATAAAAAATATTATCCCCAAGTATTAATGCAACAGAATCTCCATCGATAAACTCCTCACCAATAATAAATGCCTGGGCTAAACCGCCTGGATCAGGCTGGATGGCATAGGAAATCGATATACCCCAATGGGTTCCATCACCCAACAATTTATTGAATGCACTTTGATCTTCTGCCGTTGTGATGACAAGTATGTCTCTAATGCCTGCCATCATGAGCGTTGATAAAGGATAATAGATCATCGGCTTATCGTAGATAGGCATTAACTGTTTGCTTACAGAGTGTGTAAGCGGATGCAACCGCGACCCAGTACCGCCCGCTAAAATAATACCCTTGGTAGTCTGTTTACTCATGATGCATAAATAGCCTAATCATCGTCACTCAGCATTACGTATAGCGCACCACAGTATGGGCACTTTGCTTCACCCGTCTCTTCAATTGGCAAGTAAACCTTGGGATGCGAATTCCACAAATACATTCCTGGCATAGGACAGCTCAAAGGTAAATCCCTCGCACGCACTCCATATTTATTTTCAGCATTCGCCGAAATAAGTTTCTGTTCAATTGTACCTACTCTTACCATCGCAACACTCTCAATCATTTCATCAATTAGGTCCGAATTATAAGCTTTGAATTGGTTCCCGGCCACGATAATGCGCCTTATTCTTTCTATCTTTTAAGATCCATTCGACAAAATCACGCTCCTTGAGAAATAATTATAGACTTATTCACATAATATCCCTGCAATACACAGCTCACTCTGAGACTATTACGATCGACTCACATCTATGGCAATATTTAATGATTAATAAACACCTTCTCATTGTTTTTCACTCTCAATCTGGCTCAACAACCCGAATGGCGGATGCTGTCATCAGCGGTGCGAAGAATACCGACATAAATAATGTCGATATTCGAGTGAAATCAGCTCTTGAGGCAACCAGTCATGATCTTTTCTGGGCCGATGCATTCATTCTTGGCACACCTGAAAATTTCGGATATATGAGTGGCGCTCTAAAATATTTCCTAGACCGTGTTTATTATGATTGTGAGGGAAAAATAAACGGTAAGGCCTTCGCGCTATTCATTAGAGCGGGCAATGATGGTAGTGGAGCTATATCTAGTATACGTAGAATATTGAGCGGATTGTCTGTAAAAGAAGTGCAAGAACCTATCTTAATTTCTGGAGAATTTGACGAAATGCAGCTAGCAGATTGTGAGGAATTGGGCTTAACTTTAGCGGCCGGCCTTGAAGCCGGAATATTTTAAATCTCTGGTAAATCGACTGATACTAAAACCAAAATTGCCCGCATTGACTGTAATCTCAATTTTAGTGATAAAAACATAAATTTCTAAATAATAAGTTTACTTATAACCTCAAGGAAAATTTTCCAGCCAATCGTCATCTGAACCTTCATTAACACCCTCGAATAACGGCGTACTCAAGTAACGCTCACCAGTATCCGGCAACATCGCTAAAATCACAGATCCCTTTGGAGCCTTCTTTGCTATAGCTAAAGCCGCTGCCAAAGTGGCTCCCGCCGAAATTCCAGTAAAAATACCTTCTCGACTTGCTAAATCTCGCGATACTTCGATTGCGTGTTCATCCGTTACAGTCAAAAGATCGTCATAAACTTCCCTATTTAAGATCTTTGGAATGAAATCCGGCGTCCAACCTTGAATTTTATGTGGCGCCCAATCAGAACCGGAGAGTAGTGATGCCGCTTCTGGTTCAACTGCAACTACTTTAATATTAGGGCGAGCTGCTTTTAGAATTTCCCCAACACCAGTCATCGTGCCTCCAGTTCCATAGCCAGTCACCCAATAATCAAGTCGCTCTCCTGCAAAATCTCGTAATATTTCCGGGGCTGTAGTTTGTCGGTGATACTCCGGATTTGCCTCATTTTCGAACTGGCGGGCAAGAAACCAGCCATATTTTTCGGCGAGCTCTTCCGCTTTTTTTACCATGCCCGTACCTCGCTCAGCCGCTGGTGTAAGAATGACCTTTGCACCCATACCACGCATGATTTTGCGGCGCTCTACAGAGAATGAGTCCGACATCGTCGCAACAAACTGATGCCCTTTAGCAGCACAAACCATTGCAAGTGCGATACCAGTGTTCCCAGATGTTGCTTCGACTACCGTCTGGCCAGGCTTCAAAGTACCACGCTTTTCAGCGTCATTTATGATTGCGAAAGCCAAACGATCTTTAACCGAAGCCAGTGGGTTAAATGATTCAACTTTCACGTACATCTCTACGTGGTCTGGAGCCAACCGATTAAGACGCACAATAGGTGTGTCCCCAATTGTTTCTAAAATATTTTTGTAAATCATTTTCTTAACCTTTCTGAGCAACCATATAGTTTGGTTTAATATATTTTACAGGCGCATATCGTTCATCATGCGCCCCTGCAGTACCGTAGGCAGTGACCTCACCAATAATGAGTGTGGTAGGAGGCACAATCCGGTGCGCCTCAGCCAGCAACGTCAATTGTCCTAGTGTTCCATGGATAATTCGCTGCTCAGGTGTAGTACCCCTCTCAATAAAAGCAACTGGCGTACTCGCTGAGCGGCCATTTTTAATTAAATTATTCATAAGTTCTGGCAAACGTTTAACAGACATATAGAAAACGAGTGTCTGCTTGTCTCGAGCAAGAGATGCCCAATCGAGATTATCAACTGAGTCTTTACCGTGTGCAGTTATAAATGCGACTGATTGAGATACATCACGATGAGTCAAAGGAATGCCCGCAGCAGCAGCGCAACCAGCCGCAGCAGTAATCCCTGGGACAACCTGATATTTCAAATTTTCTTTTGATAGCGCTGCAACCTCTTCGCCTCCTCGACCAAAAATAAAAGGGTCGCCTCCTTTTAAACGACAGACTCTTTTTCCAGAACGGACCAGACTTACCAACAGAGCATTAATTTGCTCTTGAGAATTAATATTACAGCCTGGGAATTTGCCAACCGAAATCAGATCTGCATCACGTCTAGCCAAATCCAACACTTCAGCTGAAACCAGTCTGTCATGAATAATGACATCAGCCGTTTGCATAATCTGCAATGCACACAAAGTTAAGAGACCAGGGTCTCCAGGCCCAGCCCCAACGAGCCAAGCTTCGCCATCTTGTTTGACGCTCGAGTCTTCAAGTAACGTCGACATCACAATTTCTGCTGCAGCAATATCGTCCGTCATGGCCAGCTGAGCTGATGGGCCCTCAAATACAGCCTCCCAAAAACGCCTACGAGCGAGAGCGTCGCTTAAGCGTTTACCGACTCGGTCACGCCAGTTTCGCGCCAATGTGGCAAGCTGCGAAATTCCATTTGGCAACATCATTTCGATTTGACTGCGAAGTTTTCTCGCGAGCACGGGTGCTGCGCCGCCAGAACTTATAGCAACAATGACTGGGTTTCGATCGACGATTGCTGGTGTGATGTAACTGCAATTAGTCACACTATCCACACCATTACAGAAAATATTTGCATCTTGGGCGCTTTTAAATACAGATGCCTCAACAGCAGTTTTGCCGGTAGCACTAACAACCAGCCAATTGCCGAGAACATCAGATGATCGAAACTTACGCTTAACCAATCGGTGACCTTTTTCACCTGCAAAATTAAAAAGTAGATCATTTATGTCTGGCGCTACAATCGTAAGAGTGGCACCGGCCTTACTGAGTAATCGTACTTTTCGAAAAGCAATATCACCACCACCCACAATCAGGCAAGGTCGGCCTCGAATATCAAGAAAGGCGGGGAAATAGTCCACAGATTTATCCACAAATAAAGGTAAGTCACTATATCTGGGATATGGATAGTCCAAAAGACGGGCTGTTTCTGCCTATATAGCGTATAGTTATATACAAAATCAACATATAGAGCTGAGTGATTTAATGCTGGCCCTATTAAAGAAAGACTTAGAAAGTATATGAAACTGCAACAACTTAAATATTTGCTCGCTATTGTCGATAACGGTTTAAACATCACCGCTGCCGCTGAGCGAATGTACACAAGCCAGCCAGGTGTCAGCAAACAACTCAAGCTTCTTGAAGAAGAACTCGGTATGCAGTTATTCACTCGCGAGGGAAAGAGTCTTGGGGGCATCACAGCAGGCGGTGATCAAGTTATTGAGCGTGCCCGCATTATCATGCGCGAAGTCGATAATATCCGTAGTCTCGCATCAGATTATTATCAGGAAGAAACAGGCTCTCTATCAATCGCAACCACTCATACCCAAGCCCGCTATGTTCTGCCAGAAATAGTTGCTGAATTTCGTAAGCGGTTTCCCAAGGTAGGCTTGAATTTACATCAAGGTACGTCAGAACAAATCGCAGATATGGTTGCAGCAAATAACATCGATTTTGCTATTGCCACCGGTTCAGATGACCTATTTGAAAATCTGCTGTTGGTGCCAAGCTATCGCTGGGACCGATCCATTATTGTCCCAAAAGATCACGCACTCACAGAGCTCCAACGTAAAATAACATTGAAAGATCTCGCTGAGTTTCCGCTAGTTACTTATGTATTTAGTTTCGGTGGCGAATCATCTCTCAAACGCGCATTCGCTGAAGAAGGCCTAGAGCCTGATGTGGTATTTACGGCGCGCGATGCAGATGTCATCAAGACATATGTACGCATGGGAATGGGTGTTGGGATAGTCGCCAGCATGGCGGCCGACTCTGATGATAAAGAAAGCCTTCAACTGATTGATGCTGAGGGCCTTTTTCCACGTAGTACAACCTGGATTGGCTATCGAAAGAATGCTGTCCTACGTCGGTATATGTTCGATTTCCTTCAGCTATTCGCGCCACATATATCGCCTCAGCAACTTTACGATATTCGACGCGCGAAATCACAAGAGGAAATTGACATTTTATTCGATGCTTCGAAATTACCTCTACGCGGTGCTTGCGCTGAATAGTTAATAAGTTTTGAATCAGCGTAGCAAACGAATTAATTAAAGTGCAGCATTAAAGCCACTGATTCCTCAATTATCATGAATATTTTTCCCTGCGGTTACTTCTCTCACGGTACCTATGCGTATCAGGAAATCACCAAAATGTTCATCATCATTTCGATCTGCCGCAAAACGGGCAAATAATGGATCTAATGCTTTCAGCACTTCCGCCTCGTTTGCGTTTTCAAGGTAAGGTGCACTTAAGCGTTCGCCAGCGAACCCCGCACCCAAAAATACCTTGTATCTGCCCGGTCCTTTTCCTACCAAGGCAATTTCAGCAATATATGGCCTGGCGCAGCCATTAGGACAACCAGTCATGCGTATAGTAATCGGACTATCGGTCAGTCCATGTTGCTTCAAATTTGCATCCAATTTGTCGATCAATGTGGGAAGATAACGCTCACTTTCTGCCATTGCCAACCCGCATGTTGGAAATGCTACACAGGCCATTGAATTGAGGCGTAGCGGAGTCGCGTATTGACTGTTCTGAATGCCAAATTTTGCCAATGTCTTGGTAATCCCTACTTTTTTTGATTCATCTATTTTGCTAATTATTAGGTTTTGATTTGGTGTTAATCGAAATTCAACATTGTATTGCTCAGCAATCTTACGTAGCCCACTGAGAAGAAGTCTCTCGCCAAAATCACCTATGCGTCCATTTTCAACGAATAAACCATAGTGCCAAGCACCAACATCGTCCTGATGCCATCCATAAATATCTCCATTTGAGATGAATGCAAATTTCCTTACTCCATCAAATTTAACTGCGGAGCGACGCTCAACTTCACCACGAAACCACTCCACTCCATGATTATCGATGGTGTATTTAAGTCGAGCATGTTTACGATTTGTTCGATCGCCATAGTCGCGCTGTGTGGTAACGACAGCCTCAGCGACTGCAAGTACATCTTTTGGCTTTATAAACCCAAGTACGTCACCTAAACGTGGGTAGGTATCTGTTTCTCCATGTGTCATTCCCATGCCGCCGCCAACACTAACGTTAAAACCAACCAGGACTCCATTCTCGACGATAGCTATAAATCCGAGATCTTGTGCATAAACATCCACATCATTTTGTGGTGGTACTACGAAGGCTGCTTTGAATTTTCGCGGTAAGTAAGTATCACCATAAATGGGTTCAACTTCATTTTTTGATGATTCTATCTTTTTACTATCAAGCCAAATTTCATGGTAAGCACGACTTTTAGGCATCAGGTGTTCCGACAATAATTCTGCATGGCACTGCACTTGCCTGTGAATCGCAGATAGGGCCGGTAATGGCGGTGACATAACGTTCCTATTCACATCACCACAAGCAGCAATTGTGTCTAATGTTGCATGATTGATGTCAGCAATAGTTTGTTTAAGATCGCGCTTGATAACCCCGTGATACTGAATTGCTTGTCGAGTTGTTAGACGTACGGTCTGGTTCGCGTATTTTGTGGCGATACGATCCACGCCCAACCATTGCGAATTTGTTAGAAGGCCGCCCGGAATACGAGCGCGAATCATGAAGCTATAGGCAGGCTCTAGCTTTTGTCGTGTTCGCTCGCTTCGAATATCACGATCATCCTGTTGATAAATACCATGGAATTTTGAAAGCTGCGTATCTGACGGAGATATTGCACCAGTTAACTGATCGACCAAACCCTCAGCAATCGAGCCTCGTAAATGACGACTTGCTGACTTGATAATTTCAACTTCTGTAAGTTCATTATCGCTCACTTAATAAACATCTCTCTGATAACGACCTACAGCACGTAGTTCCTTTAATTTCTGCTCTGCCGACTGATAATCCAAATCGCCATAAGTTTTGAATACTTCAATTAATGCATGATGCACATCAGATGCCATATGTTTCGCATCTCCACAAACATAAATAGCGGCCCCACGCTCTATCCAACGATACAGTTCCGCACCTCTCTCAAAAATTCTATCCTGAACATAAATTTTCTTATGTTGATCACGTGAAAAAGCGACATCTAAACGTTCTAAATTTCCCTGCTTAAGATATCGATGCCATTCCAGTTGATAAAGAAAATCACTACCAAAATTTCTATCACCAAAAAACAACCAGTTATCGCCACTCGCGTCCCTTTCAACTCGCTCTTCGACGAACGCACGAAATGGCGCAATGCCAGTTCCTGGACCGATCATCACGATAGGCACATCATCCGCTGGCAATCGAAAACGACGATTCTTTTCAACATATACCGAAACTTTTTCGCCTTCCTTTACCCGGTCCGCCAGGTGTGTTGAAGCCGCACCCCAGTGATCTCGGCCAAATGCACCATAACGAACAGCAGCAACTGTGAGATGTACTTCATCAGGATTCGCCTCTAAGCTCGATGCTATTGAATATGATCGAGGGCTTAGTGGCCGCA
Source organism: Woeseiaceae bacterium (assembly GCA_029246105.1). Taxonomy (GTDB): domain Bacteria; phylum Pseudomonadota; class Gammaproteobacteria; order Steroidobacterales; family Woeseiaceae; genus UBA1847. The sequence continues at coordinate 38,951 of JAQWOA010000032.1, forward strand.
GCATCTCGGCAAACTGCTGTTCACCAACAGTAGCTGGATATTGGCGTATAACATCAATAATTTGATGTTGATCAATGAAGTCTGTTAATGCTACTGCATTTTCTTTTTCCAATAGTGAATGCAATTCACCCGCATCAGTCGAAGCCTCTGCCCATGCTCGCAAAAACCCAAGATTTAGCGTAGTAATCTCAAGCGACGATGAAAGTAAATTTTTAAGATTTAGCTGAGCATCCTTGATAATGACAGTTGTATCGGCTTGAAATTTTAACTCAGTAAGTAACTCAGTAACCAGTTGTGGCGGATTGTCAGCAATAACAGCAAGTGAATCACCTGGATCATAAGTAAGACCTGACCCTTCCAATGATAATTCTATGTGTCGAACATCTTTACTTGATCCATTACCAGTGATTTTTTGATTAACGAGCACCTCTGCTGCGAACGGATTTGATTTACCAAATACGGATGTTGACTCAACTGCATGAAGAATCGGTACAGCTGAAACCTGCTCTGCATCAAGCAGTTCAGATAATCCATCGACGATACGTTCCCTCCAACCAGCTGCTAGCTCCTCATAGATAAGATCGCACTCAATAAACGCTTCAAAGCGATTTGCACCAAGCTCATTCAAACGCGAATCAAATTCTCGGCCCGTCTGGCAAAAATTTACATAACTACTGTCACCCAATGCGAGCACAGAGTATTTGAGATTTTCTAATTTTGGTGCTTTCTTTGAAAGTAAAAACTCATAAAACAGCTCTGCGTCATCTGGCGGGTCACCCTCGCCATGCGTACTAATGACAAAAGTAACCAGCGATTCACGCTTCAAGTTGGCTGGTTTGTAATCCGATAGATTGAACGCTTGTGCCGTGAAGCCTTTCGCAACCGCATCTTTGACCAATGAGTTTGCGATGTCCTCACCATTGCCAGTTTGTGATCCATATAATACGGTTAATTTTTCTTGATGAACCTTGCTGCTAATAAGTGCCGCAGAATCAGCATTTGCGACCTTCATAGCAGTCTCGCCGGCAGCAGCCAAGCCCGCAGTATAACCAGATATCCACTGTAATTGCTCAGGAGATAATCCGCGTACAGCGTTCGTAATATTTAGTTTTTGTTCTAAATCCAATGGTAAAATGTCAGCAGAAAAACCACTCATCGCTGCAACTCCTAAATAAAATGATGCCTCGCTTAGATGCAAGGAATCTGGAGACACCTTAGGAGGATGCCATTACGGCGTGAACGGTTTGTTTGTTATTGCTTTATAACGCAAGCTTATATCCACGTAGAAGCAGACCTACTAAATCAGTAGATTCGAATTCCACCATGACGTTGACGGCTGCGGTAATCTGACCACCATATGCCAAATAAAAACCCGACTATAAGACAGACACCAATCACAGCTGCGATCCAACTCAACGGTAAATTGCCTCTATATTGTTCCTCTGCTTTCTGGTAGCCGGCTTTTTTATTCTGCAAATCAAGGATCCTCAAATCAGATTCAGAATTTATCGCCTGATTGCTTTTAAGGTATTGGAAAGCAAAATCACTGTTATCGAATGGCATATGTGACCTTAATTGCAAATTGTCTGTAAAGCGCGCCATATCAGCTAATGCCGTCATCTGCATCATCATCAAAAGCCCTAGTAATCCCAAAACCGCAGGACGCATTGCTTATCTCCCTAATCTTTAAGAGGGTATTACTAACTCAAAGAATCGAGCACCCTAGGCATGGCAGCAATGTATTTCTCGACGTCAGGTAGCCTACCAACACTTACACGAGACCAATGAGTGTAGTCCTGATATATACCTCTAATCATGACATTCTCCTTAGCCATCCCTTGGCGAAAATCTTCAGCATTAATGTCGCCTAGATTGACGAACATAAAGCTTGTTTGGGATGGCAGCGCAGTAAGTCCATTAGCTGCCACAGCTGTGGCAATCATTTCTCTTGCTTCCAGAATTTTTGATTTTGAATAATTTAAAAAAGCAGTGTCATTGTAACTTGCCACCGCAGCTGCAATACCTGCTTGGTTTAAATCATAGAAATGGTTATGGCCATATGTAGAGATCAATTGAGCCGTTTCCGGTGCAGCAATCATATAACCCACTCGCATACCTGCTAATCCATAGATTTTTGAAAACGTACGGGTAACTACAACGTTATAGCCATCCTTAATCAAGGAAATCATGCTGTTTTCTTCCGGATCATCGGTAATTTCGTTATAAGCTTCATCGACAAGTACCATGGTTTTCTGTGAAACTTTTTTACAGAATTCTTTAAGCTTTTGTGGCGATACGATTGATCCAGTAGGATTATTAGGGTTACAGATTTGTGCCAATGCAACACTGCCATCAACAGCAAAGTACATCGCATCTAAATCAACTGAAAGATCATTTGTTTTTGGTGTTCGCTTTATCCCATACTCACTGTTTCGAGTCCCCATTAGAGATGTTGCATCCCAAAATAGATCAGAACCTAAAATAGAACCTTTATGCGAAGCCATCATCGCTAAGTTCGTCAGCATACTGCTTGAGCCAGAACTTAAGATAATATGATTTTTAGTTAAACCATGTCGCTCAGCGATCATTGCCTTCAAAGTTTCGCCAGCTGGGCCAACATAATAAGCCCCTTTGCTAATTACTTCAGTCATCGCCGCGATAGCTTTAGGACTTGGCCCATAAGGGTTCTCATTTGCATTGAGTTTTGCCACACCTGGAGCAGGCGCACCGAACAAAGAATTAGTGCTACTTATTAATTTTGGTTTAGCGATAGCTAAATGGGGAAAAGTTACCAAACCTGTACTAACTGCTGCTGTGCTCGCAGATAAAAACGCTCTGCGAGATAATTTCGTCTTAATGGTCATTTTTTAACCTCAAGTTTCAGATATTCATGGATTTTAAAATCATTTGATAGATTCTTGGAGTGTTAAGCCCTCATTCTGCTTTTTCCTGATTATTTAAATGTTTTTCTAATGCACGTGTAGCTGTTTTATGAATAATCCAAGTTGCAAAGACAATAGCTATAACGCCAACAACTATAATCCAATAGCCTAACTCAGATGGTGTTGCTTCATTAGATAGAATTTGACCAAGATCGCGAGCGAGAGTGCCAAAATAAACATATAAAGTGATAGCGGGCAGCATACCAACAGCAGTAGCAATAAAATGAACACTCGCTTTAACTGAAGAGGCACCATACGCATAGTTGAGTAAATTAAACGGAATGATTAACGATAGCCTTGTCAGGGCTACAATAATGAAAGCCTCTTCGTGAAGAGCGGCCTCAATAGCTTGCATTCGATCATGGGTGGCTACTTTTTGCTGCACCCAGGGTCGCGCAAACCATCTCCCAAATTTAAATGCTGCTTGAGCGCCAAGCGGAACTGCTACTATTGCAAAGACAAGACCCGGTAAAAATCCAAATAAAAATCCACTGATCATCATTGCTACCGAACCCGGCAAGAATAATACAGTCGCTATGATCACGAAAAAGATATACACCACTGGACTTGCGATAGGATGTTGATATCCCCATACCACTAAAGCACTGACCCAACTGTCTAAAGGCACGTAATAGGCGCCTATCATCAAAACTGTGAAAACTACAAAGTAGCTAATTCGACGCATAACCACTTTCATCGAGAAACCGGTCTTTTAAATTTATATGTTTTAATTCTATCAGCGAGCGTTGTCGGACGTACACCGAGAAGCTCAGCTGCTCCTCCAGCTCCAGAGACCTTCCAATTCGCTTGCTCAAGAGCCTTTTTGATATTTTTTTTCTGAAAATCTTTCATTTCCCTTTCACTCATCACTTCGTCACTAGCCGCAATCACATCAGTAACCGTATCAGTATCAGATTTGAGTTCAGGCATAGATAAATCAAGTCGAAGAACCTTGCCAGTCGAGAGAATCACTGCACGTTCTATAACATTTTTCAATTCACGAACATTTCCCGGCCAATTGTAAGATCGAAGGTTAGCCGCCTGCGTTTGGGTCAGCGTAAGGACTTCTCGACCAAAATCCATACAAGTCTGCTCGAGAAAGTGTTGCGCAAGTTGCAATACATCTTCTCCACGCTCTCGTAGTGCAGGCACATCAACTGGAAATACACTGAGTCTATAAAAAAGATCTTCACGAAATTCACCTTCATTGATCGACTTCTTGAGATCTCTGTTTGTCGCCGCGATAACGCGTACATCAACGCTGCGAGTCACATCATCACCAACTCGCTCAAATTCACTCTCTTGGAGTACACGCAACAATTTACCCTGCAACTCCATCGGAATTTCACCGACCTCATCGAGAAATATACTGCCCCCATCAGCAAGATGAAAACGACCAATTCGATCACGATGGGCTCCAGTAAAAGCACCTTTAAGATGACCAAAAAATTCACTTTCAAATAATTCTTTTGGAATTGACGCACAATTAACTTTGACAAGAGGGCCATCAGCTCGAGGGCTTTGAACATGAATTGCATGTGCGACCAACTCCTTACCTACACCGGATTCACCCTGTATGAGTACGTTGGCGGGAGTCTCAGATACCGCTTCTACTCTCTTCATCATTCGGCGCAACGCCGGACTTCTGCCGACAATTCGGCCAAAGTTCATCGCAACATTAACTTCCTCTCGAAGATAATCACGCTCCTGCTCCAACTCATCACGAAGACGCGCATTTTCTTCGAGCGTGCGACGCAACTCTCTTTCGGCTCTTCGTCGCTCTGTTACATCCTTTGAGGCAACAAGCATA
>JAQWOA010000034.1 GCA_029246105.1 Woeseiaceae bacterium
AAAGTAGCTAAGAAGAAGGTAGCTAAGAAGAAGGTAGCTAAGAAGAAGGCTACTAAGCGGAAAGCTAAGAAGAAAGTAGCTAAGAAGAAGGCTACTAAGCGGAAAGCTAAGAAGAAATAGCTAACTATCCGCTTCGGAAGAACCTTCTTCCAAAGCAAAGTAAAAGAGCTCGCTTCGGCGGGCTCTTTTCATTTGTGCTGAATAAATTATAGTAGGCAATTATGGATGCATCTAATAAAAAACGAAGTACTGCGAAAGCGGCGATGGAATTTATTAAACCTGGCATGACAGTTGGAATCGGCACTGGGTCAACTGTAAATTTTTTGATTGAAATGTTGCCTGAGATACGTAAAAAGATTAATCGCATCGTTTCAAGTTCAAAAGCATCAACTTCCTTACTCGAGATGCATGGATTCACCGTTTCAAATCTTAATGAAGTTGGTGAATATGACATCTATATCGATGGTGCTGATGAAAGTAATAATAAATTGCAACTCATCAAAGGTGGCGGTGGTGCTTTAACACGCGAAAAAATTTTAGCCTGCGCAGCACATAAATTTATTTGCATTATTGATGATACTAAGTTGGTGGAGACACTTGGGAATTTCCCGTTACCGATAGAAATATTGCCGATGGCCAAAGGAATAATCTCAAGATATATACTCAAAATGAATGGACAACCAGTCTGGCGAGAAGGCTTCATCACAGATAACGGTAATCATATTGTTGATATCCATGGTCTACAGATATCTAACCCACTTGAAATGGAAGCCTCTATTAATAGCATTCCGGGTGTAGTTACAGTTGGTATATTCGCTAATCAGGCCGCTGATATTCTCTTGGTTGGCGACGATAACGGCGTTAAAGAAATTCGCAATTAGTAGCCCAATCAGCTCTTATTATTTGGCTGGGGGAGAGGGATTCGAACCCCCGTTGGCGGAGTCAGAGTCCGCAGTCCTACCACTAGACGATCCCCCAATAAAGAATCGTAGTAAGCGTCTTTAGCGTTTCGAGAACTGTGTTGCGCGTCGAGCTTTGCGAAGGCCAATTTTCTTACGCTCAACTTCACGTGCATCACGAGTTACAAAGCCTGCTTTACGCAAGGTACTACGCAATGATTCATCATACTTCATTAGAGCACGGGTTAGGCCGTGGCGAATAGCGCCAGCTTGTCCTGTTGTACCACCACCTTTTACAGTCACATTTACATCGAAAGTTTCAGCATGCTGCGTTAGCTCCAATGGCTGACGAACAATCATCTGTGCCGTCTTACGACCAAAGAAAACATCCAACGCACGATTATTAACCGTAATATTTCCCTTGCCAGGCTTCATGAAAACTCGAGCCGTTGATGACTTGCGACGTCCAGTACCGTAATAAGTATTACTCATATTATTGTCTCAGTATTTTAAAGCTAAGATTTAAGTTTTAATTTCCAAAGGAATAGGTTGTTGTGCTGTATGCGTATGCTCAGGCCCAGCAAATACTTTCAATTTCGAAAACATTTGACGGCCCAGGGAGCCACGCGGCAACATACCCTTGACCGATTTCTCAATTACACGCTCAGGTGCTTTAACAAGCAGTTTTTCAAGCGAAATAGACTTGAGGCTGCCAATATAGCCAGTGTGATGATAATAGATTTTGTCTTTTAGCTTATTTCCTGTCACGCGAATTTTCTCAGCATTAACGACAACGATGTAATCGCCAGTATCAACGTGGGGCGTATATTCTGGTTTATGTTTACCACGCAAACGACGGGCAACTTCAGTTGACAGGCGACCCAGCGTTTTACCTGCTGCATCCACCACAAACCAATCGCGCCGAACACCTGCTGGTTTTGCAGAAAAAGTACTCATAATTCTATTTTTCCGTAGGGGAAAGTCTTACAAAATTTCTATTCAAGAGGTCCAAATGCTTTAGCCCTTGCTCAATCTATCTTCTAACCACATAAATACGTTCGCTGGAGTGGCAAAAGGCGCGAAATAATACTGTAGGCTCCGCCCCAATGCAAACAATCATGAGCTTCATTTTTCTATATACCGATCAATAATTTAGGCCGGCATAGCGCCGAAAAGCCATTCAGAATTGGTACTCGATAGACAAAGCTGTATAAGTATCGGTTTTTTCTATCGACGATGGTACATCCGAATTATTCTTAATTGTATAGGAAGTAACCAATGCGAGATCCCCAACCAGTTTAGCTGAAATTGAAGTTACTGACTCCGAATAGGTATTTATTTTACCCACTTCAGTCATAAGATCCTGCCGAAATTGGGCAGTGTCACTGAATTGCCACTCATAGTAGAGGCCTGCGCGACCAACTATTTCATCATCTTTAAAACCCAATTGTGTTTCGGACTGTCGCGCACCAGCGCCAATCTCAGTATTCAACTGATGCTTATCGTTTTCCATTAGTCTACGGCCATAGCCTACAGTTTGAGAGAATTGCGTCGCATAACCGCCGAATCGATCCTTGCGCCATTGCAGGCGACCAAATAAGAAATCGTGTTCAGTCAACTGGCGCTCAGTCTTCCAGCGAAGCTCATAAGCCTCTGCCGAGGTTCTTTCACTTTCTGATGCTTTAATCGCAAATACCTCGGCTAGATGTGTCAACTTGTCAGCGGTATACCCAAGTTCAAATCCTGTATTTAAGGTCTTATTATCAGTGTTGCCTGATGTTGCCAGATAACCAAGCGAGGTCTTACCTACCCATGGACTCTTCTCTTCTTCAGCGTCTTGCGCAGAAGTTATTGGTGAAAATATTATCAACAAAGTAAAAATTGATATTAATATAAAATTAAAATTCAATCGCGATCTCCTCAGTTTAAATCTCAATTCTGCAAAAATTAGCTGCGGAGTATACCGCCGGACAAATAAATAACGTTATACTGTTGCAATGCAACCACGTCTATTGTCTCAGTTTGATAAATTGTTGATCGGCGCAAACAATGCACTGCGAACTCTCGCAGCACCGGCTGGGCGCCCATCGCGAATAAACCCAGCGGAAAATATAATTGATATTGAAATGGATGCGCAGCAAAAAACGCATGTGGCAGGTCTTATGCGGGTTAACCATGCGGGAGAAGTTGCTGCTCAGGCACTTTATCAGGGACACGCAAGCGTTGCGAAAAATAAGAGTATCGAGGCACAAATGAAGCATGCGGCTGAAGAAGAATTCGATCACCTCGCTTGGTGTGAACAGCGCATTCATGAGCTTGGTCATAAGCCAAGTCGATTAAGTCCGATATGGTATGGCGGCGCATTTGCTATCGGCGCAGTAAGTGGTGCACTTGGAGATAAATGGGCTCTTGGCTTCGTTGCTGAAACTGAAAAACAAGTTTGTTCACATCTTGATAGTCACCTCCATCAACTACCCGAAAATGACGCAAAAAGCCGAGCGATCATTACACAAATGCGCAATGAAGAAGAAGAACATAGGGAAAATGCAGTCGATGCAGGTGCCGCAGTACTGCCACCTTTTATTCAGCGTATGATGCGTGCAACGGCTAAAATAATGACTAAAACAGCGTATTGGGTTTAGTTATAACTTATTTCAAGAGATAGCCTAAAAAAAACAAATTATTGGATTTATATGCAGGCCTTTTTTAATACTTGAAGGCAATCCAATTAACAGGCGCTATTTATTTTTGCCCTCATAGAGGCAATCGTTGCAGCATAGTCGTCTGATGCAAAAATCGCCGTTCCAGCTACAAATGTATCCGCACCTGCGGCCGCAATTTCGCGAATATTATTAATATTTACACCGCCATCTATTTCTAGACGAATTTCCCTGCCACTTGTCTTAATAATCTCTCTGGCCTGGCGAAGTTTTTCTAGTGATGATGGAATAAAACTTTGACCGCCAAAGCCCGGCTCCACTGACATCAGAAGTATCATGTCCACTTTATCGATAACATGATTTAGACAATCCAAAGGAGTAGCTGGACTAAAGGCCAAACCAGATTTACAGCCTTGATCACGAATTAATTCAAGTGAATGGTCAATATGACGGCTAGCCTCTGGGTGAAAGGTAATATAATTCGCACCTGCTTTTGCGAAGTCCGGAATAATTGCATCTACTGGTTCAACCATCAGATGAACATCAATAGGCGCTTCGATACCGTACGTCCTCAGCGCATCACAGATCATGGGACCGATGGTGAGATTCGGAACAAAGTGATTATCCATTACATCAAAGTGGATAATGTCAGCACCGGCGTCGAGTACGTCTTTAACATCATCACCAAGACGGGCGAAATCGGCAGAAAGAATTGATGGCGCAATTAATGGCGTCAAAGATCACTCCTCTTTTTTTTAAACTGTACATCAGGGTCATTACCACCGGCAAATCAGCGTATCGATCGACGAGCTTTCAATAACTCATAAGCGCTACGTACCTTACGTGTACGGCGCTCCGCTTCTGAAATCATCTCCTTACTGGGATTGCTTGACGATATTTTATCAGGATGATTCTTATTCATCAGACGACGATATGCCTTTTTTACTTCATCGTTAGTCGCTTCCACTGATACGCCGAGCACCTCATAGGCATCGCGGACCCTTGCCGCATCTATATCACCAGCTGAGGAGCGCTTAAATCCTTTCTGAGCGCGTATCATGGCCTCAAGCTGTGCAAGTTCCACCCGTCCGATTTTGAGCTCAGTGGATATTTTCCAGATTAGTGCACGTTCTTCTTTCTTGAGGGCTTGCTTCGCCAATAACACCTCTAGAAGCAATCGCATAAACATTAGTCGATTCTGAGGGTTACGCGCACTAATGCGGCGCAGTTCGCGGATTTTGCTAACAAGTGGGTATTCAGGTTCTTTACCCTCATCGAACCAACCAATTGCACGATGAACTTGCGACGGATTCAAGTTCAGGCGTTGCATAATTATGCGAGCAGATCGAATTTCATCTTCACTGACACGACCATCGATCTTTGCCAAATGCCCCATTACTTCAAACAGCGTACGAACAAAGCCTTCTGAGAGATGTTGAATATTCGCATCTTGCTTCTTAAATAAGCGGTACCGGTCAGCGAAACCACGATCAAACTGGTGCCCAAGAATAAGTCCAACTAGCACAACCCATGGGTTGCGCATCATAAAGCCAGCTAAAGCGCCGATGATTTTGCCCCAGTACAATCGAGACTCCAGCCGTTGGGCGATAAAAAGATATGTCATCCTAACCTGTGTCGGCACGCTTTCCTATTGTGGAGGCTTGCCTGTCTCGACCGGAACGGCGATCATCACAGAATGAACAGCAACAATGCTCTTTTTGAAACATCCATTCCAAACTTAGAAATGATCGCGCGTGGCAAGGTCAGGGATATTTACAGTGTCGATGATGATCATTTATTAATCGTCACGTCAGATCGCCTATCAGCCTATGACGTCGTTTTGCCTGACCAAATTCCTGGTAAAGGTAAGGTACTTACGAAAATTTCACTTTTCTGGTTCGACTTGATCGCCGACATCATCGAGAATCAATTGACTGAGCTTCAAATAGATGACGTCATAGATGATGCCAACATCTGCAATAAGCTTCGAGATCAAGCTCTGGTAGTTAAACGCTTAAAGCCGCTACCAATAGAAGCAGTTGTCCGTGGTTACTTAATCGGTTCCGGCTGGAAGGACTATCTTGATACTGGTCGACTCTGCGGAATCAATTTACCTATCAACATGCAGCAGGCTGAGAAATTACCGATGACTTTATTTACTCCAGCAAGTAAAGCAAAGGTTGGTGATCATGATGAAAACATCAGTTTTGAGAACGTTATTAATCTCATCGGTGAGGAGCTCGCGACTCGCGTTCGAGATGTCTCCATTCAAATTTACGAGCGCGCTGCTGCTTTTGCCCTAGAGCGTGGGATTATCATTGCTGATACGAAGTTCGAATTTGGACTAGATGATAACGGCCGTCTCCATATTATTGATGAGGTATTAACACCGGATTCATCCCGTTTCTGGCCAGTCAATAAATATAAAATTGGAACAAGTCCACCGAGTTTTGATAAGCAGTTCATTCGCGACTACCTCAATACTCTCGATTGGAATAAGACCGCCCCGGGACCAAATCTTCCGTCTGAAATTCTTGAGCAAACAGCTGCAAAATACGAAGAGGTATTCACACGAATAATAGCGGACTAACCACACTTTGATGAAAAAATGATGGACCCTATGCATTCAAAACTTCTTAAAAATAAATATGCATTACGCACCGGCTATAGTCATTTCTTCGATTAACAAAGAGCCACATCGCATGCCACTACGCAGATCCTGATCATTACCTATTGCAATTATGCGTTGATAAAGATCAAGTAAGTTT
>JAQWOA010000056.1 GCA_029246105.1 Woeseiaceae bacterium
AGTAACTAATAAAGAATTTGCTGAGTTTCGTAAGAATCATGATTCTGGCGCAGATGTTCATGCGTCTTTGGCGGCAGACAATAACCCAGTCGCAAATGTGACCTGGTCTGATGTTGTCCAATATTGTAATTGGCTTAGCAAAAAAGAAGGTCTTACACCAGTATACAAAAAGGAATTTGATCATTGGGTCCCTATTTATCCGCTTGCAGATGGTTATCGTTTACCGACTGAAGCGGAATGGGTTTGGGCAATTCGTTATGCAGAACTTTCAGCGCCAAGTAAATATCCATGGGGTAAGAGTTGGCCCCCTAAAAAAGAGAGTGGAAATTTCGCCGATGAAACATCGCGCGGGCTAGTACCATCTATTATCCCCAACTTTAATGATGGCTATGCATCCACTGCGCCAGTTGCTAGTTTTAAGGCAAATAGAATAGGGGTATTTGACGGTGGTGGTAATGTCGCAGAATGGGTGAATGATTGGTATACGGTACCAACGCCTGGTATTAAAGAGCCTATAATTGATCCTATGGGTCCACAGAATGGTGTAAGTAGGGTTATACGAGGCTCTAGCTGGAAGCATGCTGGATTTACAGAGATGAGATTAAGTTACAGAGATTATGGTGTTGATGCTCGTGCAGATCTCGGATTTCGAATTGCGAGAAATATTGACTAAGATTATTTGAAACTTTTTTAGATAAAGGGATTAGAGTAGATAAGCTGACTAATGTGGGCTGATAGGAATTTCTATATGTATAGATTAATAATACTAATAAGCTTGATCATTGGGGCTGTGGTTTGGGCGCAAGATCTGGTCATAGATGAGGAGCTGGGGACTACACCTAAATCCAGTGAAGTTGAAAATCCTATAGAAGATGAGCTGGAGGAACTGAATATTGATGATCAGCAAGATTATATCGACGAAGATGAAGACGTATTCAAGCCGACAGACGCTATTTCATATTCGCAGCAGATCAGATTTCCTGTAGATATTTAAATGGCACTGAAAATGAGTTGGAAAACATGAAGAAAAAGAATATTTCCGTCGAGTTTGTATATCAGTTATTCGCTTTGATTATTGCGATCATTATCGTGCATGCATTCTATGTTTCAGTTGTTCGACCGACGGCAGCCGAGGTCATAGAGCAACAGAATATGCAGGCAGCCGTAGATTCTGATTTTGTTCGTGATCGAAGCGTCTGGGTGCTCGTTAAAGATCTTGAACAGGAATCGTGTTTTATTCTGATGTTTTGGGCACTAGCGATAATGGCTTATAAGGCTTTTCGGACGAGTAATGAGCGCTATTTGTTGGAGTCTGATTTAGTAACCGTTACTGAGGGGATGAGAATTCTGCCCGAAGATACCCGTCTATTTGCGCGACAAATACAAATGTTACCGGAAGAAAGGCAGCAAATGTTATTGCCTAGAGCTCTATTGAGCGCACTGCGGCGATTCGAATCAACCCGTAATATCCAGGATGTATCTAGCATCACACACACGATCTGTGAATCTGAAGCTGAAAAACTAGAGTCTGAGCTGTCTATGATTCGTTACATTTCCTGGGCCATTCCATCTATTGGTTTTATTGGCACTGTGCGTGGTATAGGTGAAGCTCTAGCTCAAGCTGATAAGGCAGTTCAAGGCGACATTGCTGGAGTTACACAAAGTCTCGGTGTTGCGTTTAATTCAACATTTATCGCACTTCTGATTAGTATCTTCCTTATGTTTCTTGTTCATCAGTTACAGTTAGTGCAGGAACGACTCGTGCACGATACGGAAAATTATTGCGATGAAAAAGTCATTCGACACTTGAAGGCGGATTAGAGGCCAGACGATGGCGGTACTGGCAGCACATTTTAATGATGCAGAAATTGTTGTTGTTGATAATGAAAGAATTCTTTATCGAGAGCCTGGTTTTGCATTACTTGAAGATGATCATCTAATTACTGGTGCCGAGGCTTATGCTAATGCCAGTATAAAGCCTCGGCGAATTCAGAATCATTATTGGTCTGACCTACGATCAGAGCCGCTACCAGATAGACACTTTCATCATTTGAGTGCGGCCGATCTTGTGAGCCGTCAACTTGAGCAGATTTGGAAACGTATAGCAAAAAAAGGCGATCAACTCGCGATAGCTGTTCCTGCATATATGAGTAATGAAAATGTTGGGTTATTGTTAGGGATAGCCACAGAATTAAATATTCCAGTAATTGCTATTTGTCATGCAGCTGCTTGTGCGACCCGACGTCATTACGAGCATGCAGTACCTGTTCATATAGATCTTGGTCTGCACTCAAGCTCAATGACTCGCTTGATACAGGAAGGGCAGGTGTTGGTTGATCGCTCGATTATTATTGAAGATAACGGTCTTCTCTTGTTGTATGAAAATTGGCTTAAGATTTTTGCAGAAACATTCGTTCAGCAATCGAGGTTTGATCCTTTGCATAACGCAGTTTCTGAACAGACACTTCAGGATAAAATACCTGATTGGCTGATGTTGGCTTCTAGTGCTTCAACAGTACAGTTGGAAATGGAACATGAAGGTATTAATCATCAAGCAGAGATTAAATCCCTAGAATTGATAACCGCTGCGGCGCCGGTGTATCAAAATATTGTCAGTAACTTACGAGCATTGATAAAGGCCGAAGAAACTCCAGCATTACAGTTATCTTATCGCGCTGCGAGAATGTTGGGTTTAGCTGATACCTTAAGAAATCGGATAGGTGGTGAAACTTTTTTGTTGGAGCCGGGTGCTACTGCACGTGGATTAATTAAGCGTTGTAAGCCGCAATTCGCTAGTGGTGGACTAACGTTGTCACGACATATGCCTTGGGACCAATCATCGATTAGTGTAATCAATAGCAAAGCTGCCGGAGAGGGCGGCCTTCCAACTCATCTATTATTTGGACATCACGCCTTTAGTCTCAAAGGCGATTCATTGGTACTAGGATCACAGGTTAGCAATGATGAACGATGGCTGGACTTACAGCAAAAGATGCCCGGTGTATCGCGCCGACATTGTGTCGTGAGCACGAATAATGGCCAGTTCGTTGTCGCAGATCATAGTCGTTATGGAACATACCTTAACGGTCATAGAATTGATGGTTCAGCGATACTGCAAACAGGCGATGTAATTCGCATTGGAACACCAGGTTTCGAATTACGTGTGATATCGGTGGAGGACGCTGGTGGCTCGTAAAAGACGATCAATTGAAGTTTTCAGTATGTCATTTCTTGACTGTATGAGTTGTGGTTTTGGGGCTGTCATTCTTTTTTTTATGATTATTAATTCGCAAAGCGAAGCTACAACGGATCAAATTAAGGTCCTGCAAGCAGAGACAGATAAGCTGGAGATTGAGGTTTTAGAGGGCCGCAAGGATCTTGCATTGGCAAGAACTTCGATTCAAAAGCTTGAGACGGAAGATGAGGAAGCAAAAGAAAAAATATCGAGTATCAAAGCATTGATTGCAGAGCTTCAGGCTGAGTTAACTGAGAACGACAAGCAAACTTTAGCAAAAATTGAGGCAGCGGAGAAACTACAGTCAGATATCAAATCATTACAGGAAGAAGTCCAGCGTTTACTTGCGCTACAACAGGATAGCGAAGCAGCTGGCGAGCGTGTTCGATCCTTCAAAGGCGAAGGTGACCGCCAATACCTCACTGGCCTAAAGTTGGGTGGCGATAGAACTCTAATTTTGGTTGACTGTTCCGCAAGCATGTTGCATGAAACTATCGTCAATATTATTCGTCGTAAAAATTTACCGAAATCACAAAAACTTTTATCTCGAAAATGGAGGCAGGTTGTTACTAGCGTTGACTGGTTATCGTCTCAATTTAAGGAAGGCAGTGAATATCAGATCTATATGTTTAATAACGTTGCGGTGCCAGCCATTAAAGGAACTGAAGGATTATGGCTTAAAATGGATAACGCCAATCAGCTTGAAGAGGCAGTTAACACCTTACGTAGAACTGTGCCGGAGAACGGTACGAATATGCATTCAGCCTTCCAGGTTATTCGCGATATGAATCCGCGACCCGATAATGTGATATTGCTGGTTGATTCGATGCCGACGATGGATGCAGCGACCTCTACAAAGACGTCAATTGGCCCGGGTGAAAGGCTCAATATGTTTTCGGCGGCCGCGCAACTGATCCCAAGCGGTATCCCTATGAACATCATGTTATATCCGATGGAAGGTGACGCTCGGGCTTCTATTTCACTATGGGCGTTAGCTTTGAAGACGCGTGGATCTTTCATGAGCGTTAGTCGTGATTGGCCATAAGTTGTAAATGTAATGGCAAGAAAACGCAGGAATATAGAAGCATTCAGTTTGTCGTTCCTCGACTGTATTTGTTGTGGATTTGGGGCAATCATTCTGCTACTAGTTCTTAGTAAGGTTTATGAACCAGTTATTGTCGAAGAGGCAGATGAGGATTTAAAAGAATTGATTTCTATATTGCAGCAAGAATTATTTGATATTCGTGGCACATCGACGATTCTTGATCGCACGCTTCAGGAAATAAAAGAGGAAGCACGGGCAACAGAGATTGAACTTGACATCCTTAATGGAGATTTGAATAAAATTGAGGGCCAGTATAAGGCTAGTAGGGATGATGAAGATGAAGCGATCGATTTAGGTGAGTTGAATGTTGCAAGGCAGCGTTTGTCTGAAGAGCAAAAACGATTACAGCCTTACTATCGTAGACCAGATGAGGATGCTGTCGCGGGTATTCCAGTTGATAGTGAGTACATCATTTTTGTGATTGATACTTCTGGTAGTATGACAGGTGATTCATCTTGGAGGCTAGCTCAGCAGATGCTTGCTGAAACGCTCGCGGCGTATCCGCAAGTTAAAGGTATTCAAGTGATGAATAATGACGGAATTTATATGTTTCGGGATTATATTGCACAGTGGATGAAGGACTCACCAGGACGACGGCAATCTATTATTTCTCGTATGCGTACTTGGGCGCCCACTAGTACCAGTAATCCTATTGCAGGCATCGAAGCCGCCATTTTGGATTTCAGAGAAGATGACAAGAAGATTAGTATTTATGTATTTGGCGATGATTATCAAGGTGATCGATCGGTGGATCAGGCAATGGCCGCTATCGACAGAATGAATCGCCCTAACTCTAATGGGGAGCGCTTGTTTCGCATACATGGTGTCGGCTTTCCAGGGCAATTTGGGACTAGTAGCTTGCCTGTCAATGCGGCTTCATTCGCAACTTTTATGCGCGCTGTTTGCGCTACTCATGGAGGCACATTCGTTGCTCTTAGTGGGCGCTAATAATTAGCTGCCACTATTTACCATAATTAATCATAAGTTCTCCATTTTAGAGGCTGTTCATAAGCTTTTTCCTAGTGTTTTATTGATTGCAAAGGTGACTAGAGTCCGATCAACCAAGGAATTCTGATCATAAACTGGGAGGAATCGATTATGCGATATACATCTAAAATTGCACTTATTACTATCTTGGCACTATCAGCTCAAACTGTAAGTGCAGCTGCATCTAAAGAAGAAAACGTTGGTATTGGAACTGGTGCGGTCATAGGCATACTGGCTGGCGGTCCAGTTGGTCTTGTCATCGGCGTCGCTTTGGGCGCTAAGATTGGCGATATTTTGCACAATAAATCTGAAGAAATAGAGACTCTAGAAGGATCCTTGCAAAGTTCTCGTGATTCAGTGTTTGTACTGGAGCGAGATATGAACAAACTTAATAACGAAATAGATTACCTGCAAAGCATTACGGAACCAGAGCTGGTTAGTTTAATGCAAGCTGGAATTGATATGGATTTATTATTTCGCACAGATGAGTTTGCCTTAACGAATCTGTCTGGTGACCGTTTGAAGAAAATGGCTAATACATTAGCTGCGATGAGCAGTGTGAAAATTCAGCTTGACGGATTCGCAGACGAACGAGGCGATTCAGAATACAACCTTGAACTATCTGAAAAACGTGTTGAGTTTGTACGTAATATCTTTATCACGGCCGGCGTGAACTCCACTCGTATTGGCAGCCTGGCGCACGGCGAATCTACTGCACAGCATCCGGACGCAGACAGCTATGCATTAGAGCGTAAAGTAAGTGTCAAGCTTTTTATTGATAATACTCAATCTCTGGCAGCTAATACTCATTAAGTAATGACTTCCCTCTGATTCATTTTCTGTTCCCCGCTGGGGTCGGCCTGTAATGGGCTGGCCCTTTTTTTGTGGCGATATACGTAACTGATTGCTAGTGTTGACCATTATTTGGATTCGGGAGAAATGTATGGCGTTAGATCTCACACAGCGTCGTTTTAAGCCCTGCGAGGGAGGTGTCGAACCACTGCGCACAGATCAATCCAGCGCATTAATGAATGCTTTGCATGGAGATTGGTCAATTAGCGATGATGGTCTTATGATTAAACGTAAGTTCAATTTTCTGGCTTATAGCCGTACTCTTGTATTTGCCAATGCAGTTGCTTGGATTGCTATAGTTGAAGGTCACCATCCAGTAATGACAGTGAGCTATGATTCATGTGCTATAAGCTATACGACACATGCAATCAATGGATTATCTGATAATGATTTTATTTGCGCTGCCAAGATAGATCGACTTGCGGTGAATTTAAACTGATGATCAATATTGCTGATATAGAACAGGCGGCTTTACGCTTAGATGGTGTCAGTCTAAGTACACCTTTGCTGCAAAACTTCGACCTTGATCGAGTGGCGCGTGGCAGGGTTTTGATAAAACCTGAGAATCTTCAGGTGACTGGTTCATTCAAAATTCGTGGGGCATACAATCGTTTGAGTCAATTGACGAATGCAGAGATGGCAAATGGAGTTGTCGCCTGGTCTTCTGGTAATCATGCACAGGGTGTCGCCGCTGCGGGTGCCATGCTCAATATTCGAACGACGATTGTCATGCCGGATGATGCCCCTAAGGTGAAAATTGACAATACACGTCGACTCGGTGGTGAAATTATTAGTTATGATCGTTATAAAGGTGATCGAGAAGCTATAGCGATTGAAATTGCCAGAGAGCGGTGCGCCGAATTAGTACCATCTTATGATCATGAGCAAATCATTGCAGGACAAGGAACTGTTGGCCTCGAATTAGCAGAAGATGCAATCGAAATGGGATTGCCACCTGATCAGGTGCTGATACCGTGCGGCGGCGGCGGATTGTCATCTGGAAGTGCTTTGGCATTGAAATCCCGTTTGTCGAATATAGATATATTTGCTGTTGAGCCATTAAACTTTGATGATACGGCACGTTCATTTGAAACTGGCCAGCGTCAGCGTATTAGTGATGATGTAAGTTCGATCTGCGACGCACTCCAGACGCCAATGCCAGGTGAAATAACCTTCGGTATTAATCAACTCCATTTAAAAGGTGTTTTGACTGTGACTGATGAAGAGGTAAGGGCAGCTATTCGATTCGCATTTAGATACTTAAAGTTCGTAGTGGAGCCAGGAGGCGCAGTTGCCTTAGCCGCTGTATTGTTTGGTAAATTAGAGACTGCCGGAAAGACAACCGCTATAGTCATCAGTGGTGGCAATATTGATATGGATTTATTTGCTGAAATTCAGACAGAGTTGGATTGATCTTGATATAAACTCCACGCAGACTTTTTAATTTTTAGAGCGACAGTTTTATTTAAAATATCTTATCGCAGTGTAATTAGTACTGTCAGATTGCTGCCTATTAAGTTAAGGATTTCGTAATATTATTTTATTTAAGACTAAAATGACAAAATTAGAGAAATTAGAACATTTCGCTGGGGCCGGGTGTTCCATCACTGGGTTTCGAGCGATTTTTAATGAAATCTCCAGTTATCATATCTTTATAACTCTGTCCTGGTCCAACCATTGGATAGACGCCTGCATCTTGATCAATAATGACCTCCAGGAATGCTGGACCTTCGAAGTCCATAAATTCACGGATTATTGTGGGTATTTTTTCTTTGGAGTCGAGTCGTTTCGCGAACTTGAAGCCATCGGCTTCAGCAGATTTGACGAAATCCTTCGCATGTAAAGACTTATCACTGGCAGACATCCGACCGTCAAAGTAAAGTTTTTGCCACTGACGCACCATGCCGTCGCCGCGATTATTGAGAACAATGATCTTTATAGGTTGATTGTAAGTTGTTGCAGTTTCCAACTCACCAATATTCATTCGAATACTCGCATCCCCGTCGATATCGATTACCACTTTATCTGGTCTCGCAAACTGAGCACCTATAGCAGCCGGCAAACCAAATCCCATGGTCCCCATGCTACCGGATGTTAGCCATAGACGAGGTTCGCAGAAGTCAAAATATTGGGCAGCCCACATTTGATGTTGTCCAACACCCGTTGTGATAATGGCTTTACCTTTAGAATGTTTATTGATTTCCTCAATAATTGCATAAGGTTGTATGAGATCACTCTCACGATCATAATTCATCGCGTACTCACTTTTGAGTGTGGCAATCTCTTTATGCCAGTTCTCGAAAGTCTTGTTGAACTTGATATGACGACCGTATTCAAGGATATCTTCGAGACCCTCATTTAAGACGCCGACGTGATGCCAACTAACACGTTTGACTTTGCCAATTTCGGCTGAATCAACGTCGAACTGCGCAATATTTTTAGCGCGTGGCGCGAATTCTGCAGGATTGCCAGCTACACGGTCGTCGAAGCGTGCACCGATGGCTATTAGAAAATCACAGTCTTCAACAGCGTAATTTGCTGAAGCTAGTCCATGCATACCCAGCATATGCAATGCCAGAGGATCATTGGTATTACTTGCCCCTAGTGCCATAAGCGTTGTTGTCACAGGCAAGCCGTATTCTTTAGCAAATCGACGCATGATCTTGCTTGCATTTGCATTTATGACTCCGCCACCGGCATAAATTAATGGCCGTTCAGATTTGGAGAGCATCATATAAAAGCGTTCGCAGGCGTCATCAGATAGCTTATTCTCAGTAATAGCTTTCAATCGTCTTCGATAGCCATGTAACGGCAGCATACCTTGGCCCTTAAAGTTGCCTGTCCAGTTTTGTATGTCTTTAGGAATATCGATGACTACTGGGCCTGGACGACCTGTTCTTGCTAGGTCAAAAGCACTACGAACTGTATCTTCAAGTTGCTCAGCATCTGTTACTAAGAAAACGTGTTTAGCGACCGCTCCCATGATTGCTGATACTGGAGCTTCTTGAAAAGCGTCTGTTCCGATTGCAGCTGTTGGGACTTGACCACATATAACTACTAGAGGAATAGAATCCGCCATACTGTCGCGAACAGGTGTCACAGTGTTAGTTGCACCGGGACCTGATGTCACCATTAGTACGCCTACTTTCCCGCTAGCACGAGCGTAGCCCGCGGCCATAAAGCCGGCACCTTGTTCATTGGCTGGAACGATCAGGGGAATGGCATCTGAACCATCAGCACGTTTGTTTTCAGCATTGTAACGAAAAACTGCATCATAAATAGGCAGAATGGCGCCACCACTATATCCAAAGATGGTATTAACACATTCATCAGCAAGAACCTGAATGACGGTATCAGCGCCACTCATGGATTTACCACTCATTGGATGCTTGTCCAGACTGGCTGTATTGGACTGTTTGTTCATCAAATTACAAACTTTTTTATAAGTTACGGATTTTGCGCGAGTGTTTACTAATTTTTATGGCATTGCAATACTCTGACAACTACGACAATATCCGCTTTCATTAGAGACCAAAATAGTTTCATATGTAATCCTTCATCCTAGGTAGGATCAAACATCTATGCGACATGCAATATCAGTTCTTTTGCAGAACGAAGTCGGCGCTTTGACGCGTATGACAGGCATGTTTTCATCTCGGGGTTACAATATTGAGACGTTAAATGTTGCACCCACTTACGACCCTCGTGTTTCACGTGTCACGCTTGTCGTATCTGGCTCTGATGCGGCCATAGCTCAATTGAATGCACTTTTGGCAAAACTTGTCGATGTGGTGAACATTCATGACATGACACTTGGCGAACATTTTGAACGTGAACTCGCCATCGTCAAGATCAAACTGAGTACCGGTGGATTGACGCGAGTTAATACACTTATAAAGAATTTTGACGCAGAAATTCTTGATGAAGCGCAGAAAAGCTGCACTATTCAGTTAACTGGTAAAGTTAAAGATATTGATGCATTTGTTTCTGAAGCAGCTGAATTTGGTGAAATTTCCGCTGTCGCTCGCAGTGGCACAGTTGCGGTTTCCAAGGGTGAAGTCACTCTCACTTCGTTTGACCTTCAGCACCTTCTTGTAGGTTAGCCTATGTCTGGGCTGAATTTTTCAAATTATCGTCGATTAGTTATCAAAGTCGGCTCATCTCTTTTAATTGATAACTCCGGTGAATTGAATCACGCTTGGTTAAATAAATTGGCGGACGATGTTGCTGACTTATCTAGTAATGGTCACGAGATTCTTATTGTTTCGTCTGGAGCTATTGCGATTGGTAGTTCGGTACTGAAGATCAATAAACAAAGGGCGAAACTTGCAGATTTACAAGCTGCCGCGGCTGCCGGGCAAGTACATTTAGTTGATAACTATCAAGAAGCGCTTGGCCGCCACGGTATCACGGTAGCACAGATTCTTCTCACGCCAGATGATACTGAAGATAGACGTCGCTTTTTAAATGCACGTCGCACTTTGGGTAAATTGATTGCTTTTTCAGTGGTTCCGATTATTAATGAAAATGACACCGTCGCGACCGAAGAAATTCGTTATGGCGATA
>JAQWOA010000058.1 GCA_029246105.1 Woeseiaceae bacterium
TCCAAAAAATTAGAATAGAATATAAGCATGAATACAATAATTTTATCCATACTGTCTTTTCTGCCTATCCTGGTAGTAGCAATATTTCTAGTGGGTCTGCGTTGGCCGGCAAGCCGTGCGATGCCTCTAGCTTATTTTACAGCCGCAGGTCTTGGACTCTGGATTTGGGAGCTATCCTTTAATCAGGTCATGGCGGCAAGTCTAAAAGGAATCATTGTTGCTATAACATTACTTTATATTATTTTTGGTGCGATTCTACTATTAAACACCCTGCAACAAAGTGGCGCACTTCGAGTGATTCGGCAAGGTTTCACTGATATTTCTCCGGACCGACGAATACAAGTCATTATTATTGCCTGGTTATTCGGAGCTTTTGTCGAAGGCTCATCAGGATTCGGAACACCAGCGGCCGTAGCGGTACCTCTATTAGTGGGCCTTGGCTTCCCAGCTATGGCCGCCGTTGTCTCAGGTATGATTATTCAAAGTACACCTGTTTCTTTTGGTGCACTAGGTACGCCTATTTTAGTTGGCGTTGGAACAGGATTGTCCGGTGACGATTCAATTTATCAGTATATTCAGCAAGCAGGTATTCCTGGTGCTACTGCAGATTCAGTAGGCAGGCCTTTTCTCGCTCTTATTGGACAGAAAGTGGCGATACTGCATGCTGTTACAGGTACATTAATTCCTTTGTTTGTGGTTTCACTCATGACTCGTTTTTTTGGTGCCAATCGGTCATTTGTCGATGGGCTACGGATTTGGAAGTTTGCTATTTTTGCTGCGCTTTCTATGACCGTTCCCTACGTTATCGTTGCTCATATTTTGGGACCAGAGTTTCCATCAATACTTGGCTCTCTAATTGGATTGGCCATCGTCGTATCCGCAGTAAAAGCCGGATTATTTGTTCCGAATAAAGAAGATGAATGGGATTTTCCAAGCAAAGCAGATTGGGAGCCTGAATGGACAGGCAGTGTCGAGATTAAAAATTACACAGGTTCCAATAAAAACATGTCCATGCTCTCCGCCTGGGTGCCATATTTGTTGATCGCTATATTATTAATCATTACTCGAATACCTGAGCTTGGCGTAAAGGGCTTGCTGCAGTCAGTTTCGTTGTCCTGGTCAAATATTTTTAATTCATCTGTAGGTACTGGGGGCATACAGCCCTTATATTTGCCTGGCACGATATTTATCGTCGTTTCACTCGCTACATTTTTTCTTCATAAGATGAATATTAAAAATTACAGTGCAGGAATTAAGGACTCCTGCCTGACCATGTCTAAAGCATCACTGCCATTGTTGTTTACAGTCCCCATGGTGCAGGTGTTCTTAAACTCTCAGGGAGGTCTTGCTGGATACGCCAAGATGCCAACTGCATTAGCGGAAGGAGTAGCGCAACTAGCCGGTTCCGCATGGCCAATATTTTCAACTTTCATAGGCGGTTTTGGAGCCTTCGTTGCAGGTAGCAATACTGTCAGTAATATGACTTTTTCATTATTTCAATTTGGAGTTGGACAGCGCATTGGTGTTGATCCTACATGGATAGTGGCACTGCAAGCTGTGGGCGGTGCTGCTGGAAATATAATCTGTGTACACAACGTAGTCGCGGCTTCTGCCGTAGTGGGATTATTGGGTAAAGAAGGAATTGTGATACGTAAAACTTTGCCTGCTTTTATTTATTATGCCCTGATGTCTGGGAGCATAGGCTATGCCATTGTATGGTCATCAACTAAAAGCTTATTAAATCTAGGTACCTTAATGGCCGTTTCTGTCGTGTTTGGATTAATATTATTTGCACGAAAACACTTGGCAGCGCCTAACGGTATTAATAAACCTTAACTATCCCTCTAACTAAATAGCCTCAGGTAATAGAAACTATTATGGTTTTTCTTGCATCTTAATTTATATTCTTTCAAAAAGAAGAGGCGTTAAAAGTCTTTATAAAAGAGACCTAGCAAAAGAAAAAGTATGCCAGGCAATATTGCTAACCACGAAATAATTTCAAGTCCAATAAAATTTAAAAGGCTACCAACCACGACGCAAGTCAACCCCCATCTAAACATAATATTTACCTTGTATTGATGCTTACCTTTTCGCGCTGGATGCTTTATAAGGGAATTTCAATGCTACGTTTCTCATTAGGTCCTGCACTAAACGTTGTGGTGAACTTTTTGCACCACCTGCTGTACTTCGCTCATAACTCCACACTAAAGCTCCAGAAAATGAGTCGTGTATAGCTAAGTTGATCGTGGCTTCATTCGTTACGCCCCAGCCAACCATTAAAGAACTTTCAATAACTCCACCAGTGCCCTCCATATCATTTATCGACAACGGCTTAGTCATCCCACCTCGATATTGACCAGAAACACGGCGATAATAACTTCTGAGCATCACTGAGCCACTTATGACAGCATCAACCTTCAGCAGCTCCCCTAACTCTTGTTTAGTAAGAATTAGCTTTCCTTGCTCATCAAAACTGTCAGCTTTCTGAATCGAGGCATTGGTGTCATCAATATCTTGAAAGGATACCGTTACTTTCTTTTTCTCAACACCCTCTGAAAATTCTGTATAAAAAGCTCTTTGAAAATTTAGAGATTGAATCGTCTCCTCTGTAAGTAAATCTTCTCCACTAAGCCCCTTCCGATTATTTTCGCTATTCATATCAATAGAAACTACGAAGGGTGTTATAGCCAAAGTCTTATGAGCTGATTGGTATTCTGAAAAATTATCCGTTGTATAAGTGGTTGCGCAACCAGATAGAGTGACTAATAAAATTCCAGTTGCTAAAAGATTTTTCATATATTACTCAATTTTTTATCATTTAATGTTAGAGACCTTATATGGGAATTTTGATGCTATATTCTTCATTAAATTTTTTGCTAGCATCTGTGGGGAACTTATTAAGCCCCCAGATGCGCTATGGTCATAACTCCAAACCAAAATTCCAGATGATGAGTCATGTATGGTTAGGTTAATCTTAGCTTCGTTCGTAACACCCCAACCAGTTAATAGCGTAGTTACAACAGCTGCACCGGTACCCATCGGTTTAGACAACACCATTGAGCCACTAATGACGGCGTCGACCTTTAATAGCTCTCCTAACTCTTGCTTAGTAAGGGTTAGCTTTCCTTGCTCATCAAAACCACCAGCTCTTTGAATCAAGACATTGGTATCATCAATATCTTGAAAAGATACCGTTACTTTATTCTTCTCAATTTTCTCTAAAAATTCTGTATAAACAGCTCTTTGAAAATTAAGAGATTGAGTTGCTTCTTCTGCAAGCAGATCCTCCCTGGTAACTTCTTTACCACGATTTCCACTATTCATTGAAACAACGAAAGGCACTATTGCTACAATCTTATGAGATGACTGGTATTCTGAAAAATTATCCGTTGTATAAGTGGTTGCACAGCCACATAAGGCTACTAATAAAATTCCAGCTGTTAAAAAATTTTTCATGTTTTTCTCTATTAATTTAAAATCGACATCAATAATTAACACTAGCTACTTTATATAAGAGTAGTCTGCTGGATCCATAAATACACTCTCTATATTTTCAACAATGGGCCCACTGAGGTGTGACTCCTTATAAACTTTCTTCCAATCTGGATCGTTTATAAAATTAGTAAAACTACTCTTAGCTGCCTCACGACTATCGTGTGCTAGAAGATAAATGAGCGTGTTGTCAGCGAGTGGTGCTTCCTGCGGCACAAAGTAACCTATATTGGTTATTCCATGATGCTCAAAAAGCTGCAGCGTATGGTCCCTGAAACGCGCATGTAATGCATCAAGGCGACCAGGATGCGTCGTATAGGTTCGAAGCTCAAACACTTGATTAGGTGCTTGGGCTTTCGCGACGGCGGCAAATTGAATGGCACTCCCCACGAAAAGACCAAAGCTGAAAATAACCAGACTAAAAGTAATTAGAAATCGATTGCGCTTAAACATGATGACCATTGACTCCTCAATATTAATTGAAAATTTCTTACCTAGGCCGTAGCCAGCCTATTCTTAATTATAAACCCAAATGAAATTTCTAGCATTCGGTATCTCCGCCTTCAGCAAGCTCTTCTCATCCATAGCATCTAGCAGCTGCACTGCTTTTGAAAAATAATCGCCGATGTAGTAATCCATTGTCTACGATAGATTCAAGCAGATCTGACTTTTTCATATTTAATTTTACTCTAACCTACGAAATGCAATAAAAAAAGGTCACACCTTTTACGGTGCGACCTTTAGATACAGACTTAATTAATCTGTGAACTGAGGCTTTAAGGTTTTACTTTTTCTACCGTTGCAACCAAGAGCGAAACAACTGCTCCTGCCGCAGCAACGTCAGCGAGTGCTGAAACAATAGCTGTAATATAACCACCGACAGCAGGAATAGCTCCCAAACCACCAGCAACGATACTCAGCGCAACAGCACTAATCAAAAGGCCTTGTCTGTCTTCTGCATAATATCCAGCGACACCACCAAGAACAGCAATAATTAATCCTGCTTCTGGTAAAGGCACCCCAACTCCATGTAATACAGCTGCAAGAACAGCAAGCTGTGTAGAGATTTTACCTACGTTCATTAACTTCCCCTTTATTCTTTAATTTATATTTAAAGTCTTGCAATAGTACTACCGCAGTGATTTCACGGTAGGCATAGTCTACCAGTAATTAAAAAATCAGGTATATTATATATTTATCATATATTTATAAAACTTAATCTCGAAAATACATTAATAAAAATTAACCCATAATTGTTAATATTTTACTAATGTTGAGCCCCAGGTAAAGCCTCCTCCAAACGCTGCTAGCAACAAAATGTCACCCTGTTTGATTTTGCCTTCCTGTAATGCATAGTCAAGCGCCAAGGGTATGGACGCACTCGATGTATTGGCATGCATGTCGACAGTGGCAATAACTCGCTCCATAGGCATCTCCAACTTCCTTGCAGCTGCTTTAATAATTCGCATATTAGCCTGATGCGGAATAAACCAATCGATACCACCCAACCCGCCATCAATATCAGCAACTGTCTCTCTAGCGATCTTGTCAAAAGTAGCAACAGCACGTTTAAATACGGCATTTCCATTCATCTCGATAAAGGCTTCGGCTGGCTTTGCTTCATTATAGCCAGCTGATATACCAGACCGCACCTGTAGGAGGTCTGCATACTGTCCGTCAGCATGGCTATGCGATGACAAAATACCAGGCTCATCGCTAGCTTTAAGAATAACGCACCCAGCACCATCGCCAAACAAAACGGCAGTGCTTCGATCTTCCCAGTTGAGGATACGTGAAAGGGTTTCTGCGCCGATGACTAACGCCGTTGTTGCACCACCCGTCTGTAGAAATCGGTTAGCGATATCCAATGCATAAACGAAACCACTACAGACCGCTTGAACATCAAATGCAGCACAACCTTTTATCTTGAGTTGATGTTGAATAAGGCAGGCAGTGGATGGAAAAACCTGATCAGGTGTTGTTGTAGCAACAATAATAAGATCAATATCCTCTGGCTCTATGTCAGCATTACTCATTGCTCTTTTGGCCGCTTCCAGACCTAATGATGAAGTTGTTTCGTTATCAGCCGCAATGTGACGACGCATAATACCGGTTCGCTCTCGAATCCATTCATCTGAGGTGTTCATCACTTTTTCCAGGTCTTTATTTGTTAAAACCTTCTCTGGAAGATAGCTACCAATACCTATGAAGCGAGCATATGTCATGATTTTTCCTTCATAAAAACTGCGATTTCTCGCAACGTCGGGTGATCAAATAAATCGCTAATATCAAGCTTCCCAGGGTGCTTCTCATCAATCGCAAGAACAATTTCAACCAATGTCATGGAGCTGATACCAACTTCAAAGAGGTTATCATCGGCATCTACTTTACGTTCTTTAGCGAACTCACGACAGATGTATACTAACTCTGTAAGCAATGGATCTTCATCAGCGTCTTCAACTACAGCATCAACCTCAATACCAGTAGTTTGTAATTGCTCGAGAACCTCATCAAATTCACCATCAAAATAAGCCTGCAATAATTTTACTCTTTGGACCTTGCCGCTGGTTGTCTTTGGTATTCGCGATACGGGAACTACCTGACTAACCTCAAGGCCTGTTTGCTCACCAATCAAATTACGTACTTGCTCAACTATGGGTGGAAAATCGTCTATTGCCTGACGATAGAGAATGAACGCTAGTAGCTCCTCGGTTTGCCCGCCCTTCGGTGTAGCGCCCGCTACAACCACCTTATTCAGGTCGAAGCCATCTATCTTGGCGACAATCTCCTCGATGTCATGTGGATAATAATTCTGACCATTAACAATAATGATGTCTTTCTGACGGCCCGTAATGACAAGTTGACCTTCATCAAGTAGCCCGCAATCACCAGTGCGCAACCAGCCGTCATCAGTGAAAAGATCAGCTGTCGCAATTTTATCGCCATAGATACGTTTAGTAACACTCTTGCCTAAAAGCTGAATATTACCGACAACACCTGCACCCAAAACTTGGTCCACGTTGTCCGTAATTCGAATATCAACATCCCGAATTGCATTGCCAACCCGAAGGAAGCTGACCGCATTAGCATCATTTGGTGGCACTGGAACGGACAAATCACCTACCCGAAGACTATGACGATCTACCGTGATACGCGAATACTCAGAGCCCGGAACTGGGATTGAAACACCTACCGTCGCCTCTGCTAAGCCATAGACTGGAAACATAGCTTTACGTGAGAGCCCATGAGGCTTGAGCGCATCGAGAAACTCCTCACATAGGTTCCACGAAATCGGCTCAGCGCCATTTAAGATCAACTTGACGCAAGATAGATCAAGGTCAACCATGCCTTTGCGCTTAAATAGCTTGAGAAAATGCTTATAGCCAAAGTTCGGCGAACACAATTGTGTTGCACGTAGTTCGCTTGCCTTTGTCATCCATAAGAGCGGTCGGCGAACAAATACATTAGTGTCCATGATCGCGTGATTCATGCCAACACCCATCATACTAAGGTGATAACCAATCAGTCCCATATCGTGCGTCAGCGGCATCCAACTCAAGCTTTGATCATCCTTAGTCCATTGGCAGGCTTCTATAATTGCACGTATATTGGTGCAAACATTTTGATGCGATAAGACAACCCCCTTAGGATCACTCGTCGACCCCGATGAATACTGGATGAAACCAATATCGTCCGGCCTTGACGCATATATTTCACCACAATTACCTGGATCAATGTCGCTGATAAGCGTCGTTTTTGTCGTGAGGATATTCGCAATGTCATTGAGTTCTCGCTTTTTTGAAAATTCAAGCAATCGAGTCAATAGTTCGTCTTCGGTGAACAGCATCGCGTTTTCAAGTTGCGAGAGAATTCGGAATAACTTTAGTCGGTGCTCGTCACTTATGCCAACAGCCACAGGCACAGGCACCATACCACCGAGAACTGCCGCCCAAAAAGCTACGACGAAACTCTCATTAGATCTGCTAAAGATGACTAATTCATCTCCAGGTTTCATTCCGCGAGCCTGAAAAGCACCGAGTAAAGCAAGCGCACGTGTCCATAGATCTCTAAATGTGACGACGCTTTCGTCATTTTCTCCATCGATAAAACGAATTTGACGGTCCTTGTCACGTGCGTCAGTCAATAAGTCTGTTAATGTGTCGTAAAGTTTCATCAGATATCTATCGTTCTGTTAGCTTCATAACAATGTCTTTAGCAGCGCGTAAATTAATAGCAAGCTCCAACTCAGGCTCCACATTGTCTATAAGCTGCATTCGAAAGCGTGGTAACAGCATTCCAAGATGGATTTTCATTTCTAAAAATGAAAAATATTCTCCAATACAGCGTCGTGGACCAAGAGAAAATGGATAATAGGGCCTGTCTTTTATGGGTGCATTCGTCTGAGAAAAGCGTTCAGGGTTAAATCTATTTGGCTCAGTCCAATAATGCTCCGTTCGGTGTAAAACAAATGGCGATAGATATATATCAGTATCCGGCGGAACATCATAATCACTCAACTCGTCTAATTCGCATGATCGTCGTGTAAACAACCAAACTGGTGGATATAATCGCAACGTTTCCTCTAGAACCTGCTGCATATATTGCATCGCTTGCAGAGACTCAACACTAAATTTAGAACCTCTTGGTAAACATTTTTCAATCTCCATTAGTATTTTTTTTTCTACATCCGAATGTTTAGCAATCAAGTACCAAGCCCAGCTCAATGTATTAGCGGTAGTTTCAAAACCGGCAACAATAAGTGTCATTAATTCGTCGAATAACTCCAGACTCGAAAACTGCTGACCATCTTTGTCTTTAGCTTTAAGATACATCGAAAGAAAATCGAATTGCATCAATCCTTCTCTGGCACGCCTTTCTTCAATAATGCTAAGCAAAAGCTTGCGTAAATTATGAGCCTTCATGGCAACACTCAAGTCACGCTTTGAGCTTCGACTTAAAAATGCAAAAGGATTGTCACCTTCAGCAAGAATACGTGCATCATAGTCACTGCCAAAAATACTTAAAAGAATGAGCTCTAAAGCAAAATCAGAAGTTTCTACCGTGATATTACATTCACTTTTGCTAGTCGAAATATCTGCCCATTGATTTGCTCGGCGGTCACAACGTTCGACCATAACATTTATCAGTTGGTGCAAATTTCGACGACTAAATGAAGGCTGGATCATGCGCCTCGATCGTCGCCAAGCATCTCCATCACTAACGATAAGACCATTGCCAAGTAACATTTTGACGCGCTCAAAGCCCGGCCCTTTAATGTACTTGTTGTGATTCCGAGTGAGTATGCGTCTAACCTCTGTGGCGTCGTTTATGAAATAAGCAAGACGGCCATTTGGCTTAGTAACACTCACCATATCGCCATAATCACGCTGCAATTGCTGCAAAGTTATCAGCGCCTCTGGGTCGATATCAAGCGCTATAAGATCTCCGGGACCCGGAGGTTGTCGGAAATTTAATTGAGCTATTCTCATTGCAAGATCAAAAATTTGTTATCGCATTGTAAAAGCAGGCGCAATATTACATTGACCAGAAGAGATTCGATACTGCAAACTCCCTTTCACGCGCTTAATTAACTAACGTTTGCCACTTAAACCCAGTCATCCAAAACAGGTCTAGATTTGAGTACCTCACCGCCAAAAGACTTCAATTCCGTAGAATCCCGTCGAAGCACCGCATCCAAACGCAGTTTAGGTTTAACTCGGCGGCTTTACTATTTTCTCGGTTTTCCAATTCTTCGTAGCCTAATTTGGCTGCTGTCTACTACATATCGGATCGAGCGAGTCATTGACGCGTCAAATATTTTGCCCTACATCAATAGTGACAAAATTTGTGCACCTTGTTACTGGCACCAGCATCACATTATAAGCATGACTATAATTCGCAAATGGGTTCAACGTGACTTCAAAGCCTGCTTCTTAATTTCTGCCTCTGTAGATGGCGAAGTGGTGTCTCGGATCGCACAAGGATGGGGTGCAGAGGTAATCAGAGGGTCCGCAAATCAAAGTGGTACCTTGGCACTACGAGACATGCAACGCATGATGAAGGAAGGATACTCAATTATAACAACGGCAGACGGGCCTCGCGGTCCACAATATGAATTTAAGCTAGGCGCAATACTGATGGCTCGAATTGCAGGAGTCCCTATTATACCCATTGGATGTGCTGCAGATCGCGCGTGGTACTTCAATCGATGGGATCGTTTTATGGTGCCAAAGCCATTTGCAAGGATTGTCATAGCGATTGGCGAGCCCTATGCTATTCCTGCCGATACACCCTTGGACCAATTGGAGCTGCATCGAATCAACGCTCAGGAAGCAATCATGTCACTCATGAAAAAAGCTAAATCTACATTAAAGCTTCCTCTGGAAATTAAAAAGTGAAATTTGTCGCTATATTGTTGCTCGCTTTAGCTTTATCAGCGGTAATTCCAGTTTATGGTGCTACAGAGCTGACACCACATAGTGCCGAATACAAGGTAAAAATATCTATTGTGTCCGGTGTTCTCAACACTGAACTTCGAAAAACTCCTAATGGTTATGTTGCTCATCATATTGTTGAGCCAAGTGACCTCTCTAGACTAATTACTAGAGGAAAGATGGAAATAACTTCAGAATTTGAAAATGAAATAGACGGCATTAAGCCAGTTCGCTTCAGGGCTATTGATACTATTCGAAATGATCCAGACATCAACCTACTTTTCGATTGGAGTGCTAATCTCGTAAAAGGAACTGTTGGCGAGAAATTTGTTGAGCTGCAGCTAAACGGTATCGCCCATGACACTGTTTCGATTCAATATGAACTCATGAACAATCTATTGACTGGCAATATCCGTGGACAATACATACTGTTTGATCTAGATGAGTTGAAGATTGCTAACGTATCGAGTGCGGGTGAAAAATTAATAAAAACTGAGGCTGGAGAATTCATGGCTCTCGGAATACGCCATCAAAAAAAAGGGTCCTCACAAATTACAACACTTTGGTGTGCTGAAAAGCTTGGTTATTTACCAATAGTCATAGAGCAGCATCGAAAGGATAAATTAAAGTTTCAAGCATCATTAGTAAAATACACACCTAAAAAAGAACAATAAAATGAACGATGAGAAGCATTAGTGCCTCTAAGGAGTTACTGTCTTTTTATTGAGGCTCGAAAAATTGATTGTGACGATAAATTTCAGTATCACCTTTTGCAATTCGAATATCTCTGACCAAGATTTGGTCATCATTTGCTAAATACCAAGTTTCGAATAATATAGTTCCAGAAGCACCCAATGTATAAACCACGAATTTATTATCCTGCCAACCTGAAACTCGCTGTGCTTCAATTGGGCCTATCGAAACCAATCGGTTCTCACCAAAAGTATATTCCTCAACAATCGATCGATCATAACTGATGAAAAGGCTATATTCTGTCTGAGTAATTTTTAATGATTCACCAAACTCAAGAAATACACGAGCAGAAGAGCTGGACAAAATCTTCTGATGTTTCGATCGATCTTTAAGCTCTTTAGTCTTGGTCAGATCTTGAACGTTTTCGATACCGGTAAACCGTAAAGCATCTGGATTATCTAAAACTCGCCAAAATCCTGTCAGATCAACTCCGACTGGAACTTCAGCAAGGCGTGTCTCCAGAATCATTTCCTTTGAAGCACAAGCCGCTAGAGATAAAAAACACAAAACGATCAATCCTTGCGAGGCTTGTCGAATATTTATATGCATATATCAACCATAAGAAATAGGAACTTTAGGTATTCTTGAATCCTAATCAGTCCTGTCTATTTCAATCATTATCTCATTACGTCTCAGGAACCAAGGAACAAAGGGAGCGTTATATCTGGCAAATATTGGTAATCCAATAGTTTGGATATTACGATCACTCAAACTTTGAAGTAATGCCTTCTCTGATTCCTTATAATTCTTTTCGCTCCAACTACCTGAAAATCTTTTAACTGCCATATATCTTGGTTTAACTTCATGTAGACGAATTCTAGTATCATTTGGGGTAGGCAGCGTGTCTAATTTATACCTTTTCTCCATGACAAATCGATAAATATACTTACCTTCACCATCAATAGACAAGACTGGAGCAGTCATTGCCATTTTCTCAGAGGAGTTAGTCATTTGAGATTCAACAGGTGCGGTCATCGCCATTTTCTCAGCCGCTTTATTGTCACCGAAAATATAACCTGCTAACACTCTAAAAGCTTGATTTCCAGATGATTTAAAATCCCCATCAAGGATCACTTCTGCAACTAAATATTGACTGTAATGCCTTGTCTCAAACTCCTGGTTCTTGCTGATAACTTGATATTCAGGTTCTTCTATAGCGTTCACAGTACCCCCAAGAAAAATAGTACATGTTAATAGTAATATCTTTTTTGAGATACTTTCGTAAGCTTTAAGAACTAATAACGCCCTTCTAGTATTCAATTAAGCTCCCATCCCAAGCTATGAAGCCTCCAGTATCATCAATACTTAGCTCATTAATTACATTGATCAATTTACATGCAGCATCATTAGCTTCGAATAAAGAGCCTTTAGCTACGTTTTTTTGAAACGGCTCAGACAAATGAGTATCGACTGTACCGGGGTGTAGAGAAACAATAATACTCTGAGGAAGAGTAAATTTCTGTTCAATGGCGGCCGTTTTTATAAGCATATTCAATGCTGCCTTAGATGCACGATATGATGCCCACCCACCAATTCTATTGTCATTAATACTTCCAACTCTGGCAGATAATGCTGCAAAAACCGTCTTATTACTTTTACTAAATTTTGGTAAAAAATGTTTGGCGAGCAAAATAGGGGCAATTGCATTTATCCTGATAACAGTATTCATAACATCAGGGTTAATTTGCTTAATACTTTTTTCTGGATTTATAATTTTTTCCTTATGTAAAATTCCTGTTGCAACTATGACAAGGTCAATTTTTCTTTCTGAGCTTGATAGGTCTGCTGCTTTTTTAATCGACTCTTCATCTTCTATATCAATAAAGGAAAAGTTAGTTTTTTTTCTCGTGCACTCTTCTGCGTTTCTAGAAAAAGCATAAACAGAATGGACTCTATCATCTGCTTCAAGAGCCTTTACAAAGGCGGCACCAAGACCGCCATTAGCGCCTATAACAACAGCATTCAACTTTGATGGAAAAGAACTTAAATTAGTCATTCTTGAAAATCATTACATTGAATTTGCATATATTAACCTGGCTAGCAAAAAACTAACTGCTTTGTAATTGTAAAAACATCCGAACACACATTATACCGATGTAAAAACAAGCAAAACCACCTACCATAGTGCCGACGAAATAAGTAAATGAATAAAAAATTTCATTTTTTTGCAACATAACGTTTATTTCTTGCAGCAGCGATGACAAAGTCGTGAAGCTACCGCAAAAACCGACTGCAAAAAGCAACCGATACTGATCAGGAATAATGACAGCATCATTAAACCAAGTTGTGCTTGAAATGAGCTGGGCAATAACTCCCATCAATAAGCAGCCAAGTAAATTCGAGATTAAAGTTCCCCAAGGAAGTATTGCGTCACGCTGCAAGAAAAGATTAAAACTAAATCGAGCCGTTGCGCCAAGTGCACCGCCGATAGCAACAAACAAATATGAATAAAATACGACACGCATTTTAGGTCACCAGGCTGGCCAAAGTATCTTTGTATTCTTGCTCCATAATCATTACAACATCACGCGCTGGAATAATTTTATCAATCCCTCCAACTCCCTGACCAGCACCCCAGATATCTTTCCACGCTTTTGCCTCCGACTGACCAACTTTTTCAAAATCCATATCAGTCTTAGCACCATCTGCAAGATTATCAGGATCCATACCAGACCTCGCAATACTGCCCTTCAGATAGCTGCCATTTATCCCAGTAAATAATGACGAATAGACAATATCTGACGCACTACTGTCTACTATCATTTCTTTGTACTCTGGAACTGCATTCGCCTCTTCAGTCGCAATAAAACGCGTGCCACTATAAGCAAGATCTGCACCCATTGCTCTGGCAGCAAGAACGTCACACCCACTAGTGATGCAACCTGACAATATGACGGCGCCATCAAACTCCTTACGAATTTCTTTTATTAAGGCAAATGGACTTAAAGGACCGGTATGCCCACCTGCTCCTGCACAAACTGCAATAATTCCATCCACTCCTTGGGTGATAGCTTTGCGCGCATGCCTAAGGCTGATAACGTCGTGAAACACGAGTCCGCCATAAGAATGGACAGCTGTAACAATCTCTTCAGGTGGTCGTAGACTTGTAATAATAATTGGGACCTTATGCATGACACAGGTTTCCATATCTTGACGCAATCGAGCGTTACTAAAATGAGCTATTTGATTCACAGCAAATGGTGCTACGAGCTCATCTGGATGGTCCTCAGCATAAATCCCTAATTCATCTTCGATACGCTTTAACCACTCGGATAACTTTGGTTGCGGCCGTGCGTTCAATGCAGGGAATGAGCCAATGATGCCAGCCTTGCATTGAGCTATAACAAGTTCTGGATTGGAAACCATAAATAGCGGCGCGCCAATCAATGGAATACGAAGTCTGCCTTCTAATGCTTTGGGTAATGACATATAAGTTCCTATTTCAAATCCATAAAACTTGCCTCGCAGGCTGCAACTATTATCTCATCTGCGATGCATCTAGCCTCGCCCTTCTTAAGGGATTCTTTGATTGATTAGTAAATCGATAGTTTGCCCGCTATTGGCATTGGCGATCAGTGATCCAAACCAATCTCCAGATTGTGCGATCGGCTGACCAGATGCCGTCACTCGGGCAACGATTTCCAACTTAGAAAAATTCGATAATTTGCGACCTTGAATCATGACATCCCGATCACCTAACTCAATTAATTTTGGAAAATCAGCGAGCTGCCGTCGCTTGACTGCAATTGGCGGGCCAGGTTGCCCAGGCACTTTAGCAATAACGAAGACAGTGGCATCTGCGGACAGCGTAGAAACTACTTCATCAGACAGTGAAATATTAATAGAAATAACTGGATTATCTTTAGCCATTGGATAAATTTCTACTGGTGATGGCAATCCACGCCATTCATTAATTTTTCTTTGCAATAATTCCTGGACTTCATCTAATGAATTCATTCTCAGCAGGGTCTCCCAGCGATCGGCAGCTAATGAGGTATCTCCACGAAGTGCCGCAGCACCGCCGCCATAAAAAAGAGCATCTACATTATTCGGCTCCTGTAACAAAGCATCTTCGAATAAATTCGATGAACGA
This sequence comes from Woeseiaceae bacterium, assembly GCA_029246105.1. GTDB lineage: Bacteria > Pseudomonadota > Gammaproteobacteria > Steroidobacterales > Woeseiaceae > UBA1847. The sequence continues at coordinate 14,773 of JAQWOA010000058.1, forward strand.
TCCGTCATTTCTCCACCTTGCTGTTCAATTAACGCGATTGCAAGAGCGACCAATATCTGGGCATTTTGTCCTTTTTCCAGTTGTAGCGCACGCTCAAAAGTAGCTATTGCTTCATCATGTTGTTGCAGCATTTGCTGGGAGCGGCCAAGCATTAGCCAACCTTGAGCGTCTTCTGGGTTATCCAAAAGACGCTGGGATAATGAGTTCACAATTTCACCAATATCTGGTGGCGACCCGGCTCCTGAAGAGACTCCAGGATTTCCTATATACAGATACAACGATGCAGATGACCCAAAAACCAAAACAATGATCATAGCCAAAACCGGTGTTAAATGACCTAGATTACGATATAAAGGCCACGCCACAAAGATGGTTGCAACTAAGCATAATGCACTCAAAATTAACCATATTGTCATTGATTAGGTCCATCCTTATCTAGTGCCTCATCTATCGGTAGGTTCGCCCTATATCGAATAACTCGGACAACTGCGATACCACCAAAAACAAAGAATAAAAATGGAGCAATCCACAATATAATTGCTTTCCCTTCATATCGTGGACGATATAAAACGAAGTCGCCATAACGCGTAACAAGAAAATCCTTAATCTCATTATTGTTAAGGCCTTCCCTTATCATTCGTCGAATTTCTCGACGCAAATCAGCCGCAATAAAAGCATTTGAATCCTTAATGTTCTGGTTCTGACAAGTGACGCAGCGAACCTCAGCAATCAAGTTTTCATATCGAGCTTGCAGATCAGGGTTATTAAATGCCTGCTCTGAATCAATGGCAAACACTGAAGCTGCAAAGAAGGTGAGCGCCAATGAAGAAATTATTCGGCAAATCAATTTTCAATCTCCGCAATTCGAGGTACGAATTCTTGTTCCCAGAAAATGCGATTTAGAGGGCCAGTAAATCGATATACAACTATCCCTTTATTGTTAATTAGAAATGTTTCTGGAGCGCCATAAACTCCCCAATCGATACCAACTCGGCCATCGCGATCAAAGCCTGAAGCAATATAAGGGTTGCCTAATTGACCTAAAAAGTTGAGTGCATCCGAACGATTGTCACGCCAGTTAATCGCATAAATTGGAATAGTTTCGCTATTGGCTAACTCCATTAAAAAGCCGTGCTCTACCCTACATCCAACACACCAAGTTGCCCAGATATTAACCAGTGACACCTGGCCTTTTAAGGTGCTGGTACTCAAAGTGCGAGACAAGTCTGTGAGCATTGGCAAGTTAAAATCTGGAGCAGGCTTGCCAATATATTGCGAGGGAAGCTTCGATGGGTCACGGCCATCTCCCAAGCCCAACAACAAAAATGAAATCATTGCGATCATCACGAACAGCGGTATTAGGTAACGGTTCATATAACGACTTTTCGATAACGGCGATCAGTTAAAGTTACGAGACCGCCAACCGCCATAATGAAAGCGCCAATCCAAATAAAGCGAATCATTGGTTTGTATTGAATTCGCACACTCCAAGTGTCATCGCCAATCTCATCTCCTAGCGCTACAAACAAATCTTTATTCCAGGTCGGATGAATGCCTGCTTCAGTCATCCAGTTTTTTTGTACTAAATACTGGCGTTTCTGAGGGCGAACAATTCCAATAAACTCACCTCCATCACGAATTTCAAGAACACCTTCGATTGCCTTGTAATTCGGACCTTGAACTTCTCGTAGCTCGCGAAATTCGAACTGCAATCCAGCTACCTCAAGTGACTCACCGATACGCATTGCACGATCAGATTCAATACCAAACGCCGACGTAATAGTGACACCGATAACGAATAAACCCATTCCCAAATGTGCAATCGACATACCGAGAGCTGAGCGAGTAATTCCAGCAGTGCCTTTTTTTTGACTCCATGAACGCACAGGCTGAATCAGGGAAGAAATCACTATCCATGCCGCTGAACCACAGCCAATAATCAATAATAAGTTGACTCGCTCATAAAACATCAATGGCAGAGCAACGCCAATAACTACTGCAGCAATCGCTGGCAGTCTTAATAATCTTATCCAGGGTCCTGAGCTCTGTTTACGCCAAGCAGTGTGCATACCCAGACCAAGAAGCAACACTAGTGGAATCATTGGTATTAAAAAAGCGATCTCAAACCACGGTGCACCAATCGATATTTTTCCACCATTTAGTATTTCTACAATCAGCGGAGCGAGAGTACCAAAAAGAACAAGCGTCGTTGCGATAACCAGTAAGACGTTATTCAATAGTAAAAAAGTTTCACGCGACAAAGGACTAAATCCAACGTTTGAATCAAGCGCTGGAGCGCGCCAGGCATATAACAAGAGAGCGCCAATCACAACAATTGCGAGAAATGCCAAAATAAAGAAACCACGCGTTGGATCTGTTGCAAAAGCATGAACTGACACAATGATTCCAGAGCGCACCAAAAAGGTTCCTAGTAAGCTCAACGAGAAAGCCGTAATCGCCAACAACAATGTCCAACTTTTGAATAAGCCGCGACGCTCTGTGACCGCTAATGAATGAATCAGCGCAGTACCAATCAGCCATGGCATAAATGATGCGTTTTCGACAGGATCCCAAAACCACCAGCCGCCCCAACCCAGTTCGTAGTAAGCCCACCAACTACCCAATGCGATACCAATCGTAAGAAATAACCACGCCAGTGTTGTCCAAGGTCTAGTCCAGCGTGCCCAGTTTTGATCTAGTTCGCCGCTAATCATTGCTGCAATAGCGAACGCAAAGGCTACCGAAAAACCAACATAGCCAATATAAAGAATGGGTGGATGGATAACTAGGCCAGGATCTTGCAAAAGAGGATTCAGGTCAGCCCCATCAAGGGCAGCAGGTATAAGGCGCTCGAATGGGTTAGATGTTAATAATATAAATAACAAGAAACCAACAGATAGCAGACCCAAAACACCAATAACTCGAGAGATCAATTTTTGTGGAATTCCAGGATTAAACTTAGCAACTGCAGCTGTCCAAATCGCAAGGATCAGAATCCACATCAATAGAGATCCCTCATGCGCACTCCAGACGGCTGAAATTTTATATGGTGTCGGCAACGACAATTGAGAATTGCTAGCAACATACAATACTGAGAAGTCGTCATTAATGAATACCCAAATAAGGCAGCCAAAAGAAATCATGACAAAAAAGAGTTGGCCGAAGGAAGTGGATCGAGCGACGGACATTAAAGCTTTGTCATCACGATGCGCTCCTACCAGCGGCAAAACACCCTGACAAACAGCTAGTGATAAAGCCAATATCAGTGCGAAATGGCCGATCTCTGGGATCATCCGGAATTACACTCCACACCATCTTTCTGCAGGGGCGTTAGTTTTTCATCTGCATGCTTGGCGAGAGATGCCGCAACTTCGGGAGCCATGTAGTTCTCATCATGTTTGGCGAGAATTTTGTCGGCGACAAAAACCTCTCCAGCAACAATAGCTCCATGCGCAACAACGCCCTGTCCTTCGCGAAAAAGATCTGGCAACACACCGTTATAAGTAACATTTAATTCACATTGCATATCGGTGACCCGGAACCTCATGTCAAGTGAACCTTCTTCGCGCTCGATGCTGTTTTCAACAACCAGTCCACCAATCCGAAAATTTCTCTCCTGTGGATAATTACCAGCAACGACGTCGGAAATGTCGATAAAAAACATCATATTTTCATCGAACGCTTTTAGCGTCAAACCAGCGGCTATAGTGATACCTGCTATAGCCAAGCCAACCGCAAGCATTCGTTGATGTCTGGGCTTCATTGACGACCCTCGAGCGCCTTAATGCGAACTTCTATATCCCTGTAGAACTTATTGTGACGCGTTCTTGCCCGCCAGTCACTGAACACGATCACAATAAACGTCAGTAAAAAACAGCTCCATACATAGGTGCCATAATCACCCATCGCTAAAGTATCCATTATTTCCCTCCTTCAGGCGATAGAATCATTTCTCGGACCCACCGGGTTCGGCGCTCGCGATATAAGACTTCCGTTCTTAGTCGCCGCATCAATAAGGCCCCAAATAGAAATGTAAAGCCAAGAATCGTAGCCAACAGCGGATATAACATGTCAGCATCCATTCCTGGTCCACCTTTCTTCATTAAGGTTTGTCCTTGATGCAGTGAGCTCCACCATTCAACCGAAAAATGAACAACTAAAACATTCACAACACCAACAAGCGCAAGAACTGCACAAGCCTTATCGGCTTTGGCTGTATTGTCGATTGATGATCGCAATGCCATATAGCCAAAATACAAAAACAATAGAATTAATTCTGATGTCAAGCGCGCATCTCCCCATTCCCACCAGGTTCCCCACATTGGCCGTCCCCAGATGGAACCGGTGGCCAATGCAATAAAGGTAAAGGCGGCGCCCAAAGGTGCAGCTGCAGCCCCCACAGCATGCGCGAGTTTCATTCGCCAAATTAATCCAATAGCACCACTGATCGCCATAATCATATAAGCAAACAACGACAAGTAAGCAGAGGGCACATGCACATAAATTATTCGAAACGCATCACCCTGCTGATAATCTGGTGGCGCAAGGAACAAACCCGCATAGATTCCGTATGTAATCAACAATAAGGCGGGCACGGTCAACCACGGCATAAGCGTTGCAGCAAGACGATAAAAATGTGGCGGTGAAGCCAGTTTATGAAAAAACCTCCACAGCGGTGATATCAGCTGATGAAAAAACACCCTCAACTGAATAAAAAGTTTCCACAACTGATTAAAGAATTTCCGCATATTAGGATTCTACTCGTTACTAATTCTTAACGCCGCTGCTGCGGCATATGGAGCCAATGATAAAGCAGCAACTGCGTATCCAGCCAGAGCCCAAATTCCTGTTACATAAGGCTCACCCCCGGCAGCAAGTGACACCGTATTTGCACCCAATAGTAAAACCGGCATCGCCAACGGCAAGATCAAGAGGCTAAGTAACGCAGTTCCACGGTGCAGGCCTACTGTGAGCGCTGCCCCAATTGATCCCAGCAGACTCAGGCAAATCGAACCCAATAAAAGCGTCAACATCAGTATTCCAAAGATATCAGTCGACATTTTGTAAGTCATCGCCAGAAGCGGCGAAATCAAAACTAGTGGAAGGCCGCTCGTTAACCAATGCGCGACCGTTTTACCAAGCACCAGTGCGGGGAGTGGCTGCAAGCTGACAAGCAACTGATCTAGACTACCGTCCTCATAGTCCGACATAAACATGGAATTCAATGATAACAGTGTTGATAGAAGTGCAGCGACCCATAGAACACCGGGGCCACTAGCAACTAACTGCTCTGAGCTTGGGCCAGCGGCCAGAGGAAACAAGGTACAAACCATCGCAAAAAAGAATAAGGGATTCAGGATATCTCCGGGTCGCTTCCAGGCTAGTAGCAAATCACGTCGCGCTATCGCTACAAGCCCAATAATAATCCCCGGTCGCTCTGGACTATATACAATCACTAGAGGTTCACTCTGATTATAGTAGAATTTATATCAATACTCTGGTGTGCTGCCATGATGCATATTCCACCAGTAGCAAGGTGCTCATCAATCAAACTTTTGACCAGTTCGCGACCTTCGTGATCCAAATTCGTGAACGGCTCATCCATTAGCCAGAGTGGCGTCTCAAACAATAACATTCGTGCAAGTGCTGCCCGTCTTTGTTGGCCTGCAGACATCAGTCGTAATGGCAAATTTCTTAATTTCAAAATACCCAATCTCTTGAAAACTTCTGCCAGATCAGCATCAGATCGTTGGCGCAGGGCACCTTCAAAATATAGATTCTCAGTTAATGTTAGATCGCCTTTAAGGCCAGTTCGATGAGCTAGCCAGACAAGCGAACCATGAAACTCCTGACGTTGCTGATAAACTGGAATATTGTTCCAAAGCACCTCACCCGACTCGAGACTTAATATTCCAACGATTGCTCGCATCAAACTGGTTTTACCACTGCCGTTTTGGCCCTCGAGCAACAGCAGCTCACCGGAATTAATTGTGAAGCTCAACTCCTGAAAAAGGCAGTTCTCACCGCGCATCAATGTTAGATCATTAGCTAATAATTTTGCAGTCAATATCTTACACTCTATCGCTTTAAAAGAATTAATGGGTCCATAAAAAACTATGTATTTCAATAATATGCATCAATAATATTAACCAAAATCTATATATAAAAATACGTTACCTCAACCACAAATTACTACACACTACTGAGTTTCGATTTCGATAGAGCGAAAAAACTCTCCTTGAAATGCTTACGGCAGACTGAGATATATCGATCATTACCGCCAATTTCAATCTCAGACCCTTCGGTGACCGCATTACCACCCATATCCAGCCTAACTACCATTGCAGCTTTATTACCGCAATGGCAAATAGCCTTAAGCTCTTGCAGGCTATCTGACCAGGCAAGTAAATACTTACTGCCCTCAAACGGCTCGCCTTGAAAATTAGTGCGAAGTCCATAAGCCAAAACTGGGATATTAAGCTTATCAACGACATCGCTAAGCTCAAATACTTGATCGCGAGTAAGAAACTGCGCTTCATCAATAAGAACGCAATGGAGTGGTCTAGAAATATGTTTTTGCTCAATAACTGCAAAAAGATTATCACTCATCTTGAAGGTTATCGCTTTGGTTTCGATGCCAATACGTGACGTCACTTTTCCTTCGCCATATCGGTCATCTACAAGGGGCGCTAAAACCATGGTATTCATACCGCGTTCTTTATAGTTATAGCTAGATTGAAGTAATGCAGTGGACTTGCCCGCATTCATCGACGAATAATAAAAGTAAAGTTTAGCCATTTGCGTATTGTCGCATCGCTTTTTGAACTATGCACATTGATACTTTAGAAATTAAAATTGATTGCGATATTTAAAATAATAGGCAACTGGATCCTCATCTGAAGAGTGATTAGTTACAAGGCTAACAATGACTAATGTTAGAAGGTTGATTGCCATACCAGGAATTACTGCATTAGTTTCAAATGGGCTTCCAAGTGCTTGCCAAGATATCGCAACCAGTGCCGCTATCAGCATGCTTGTAATAACACCAACTGTTGTAGCTTGCCTCCAAAAAAAAGCAGCTAGAACAGGGAAAAATAATATTGAGGCAGAAACCGCTTTAGCATAAAGAGTAATAGTCCATATATCTTTGACAGAAAATGCTATGCCAAGGCCTATAATTGCCATGAATGCTGTGGCCCATCTTAAAATCTTTAGTAACGATTCCTTTGTGCTGCGTGGATTTATCCATTCTGTATAAATATCTCTAGCGATACTTGTTGCACCGCTCAAAAGAAAAGACGTTGCTGAAGTTAGTATTGCAGAAAATAGTGTAACGACGAATAATCCAGCAATTTTTGGGGGCATAATTTCTGTCATCAGTGTGCTGTAAACCATATCAGGCTTAGTTTCCATTGGAATTAATTGACGAGCAAAAATTCCAATGCAAACAGTTAATATTGTCATAATGAACACTATTCCAAACCCTGTACTAACTGCCCTGACAGCGATTCGCTTGGACTTAGCAGCCGCAATTCTTTGCCAGGTAGTCTGATAAACAAAAGATAATGTTCCAAAAATCAATAACAGCGAAAACCAATCTCCAAAAGAGATTGAAAATGGATCGACAATTTCAGGTGTAGAATTTTTAAATGCTAGAGCAACTCCACCAAGCTGCTCAGCAGACAAAACAAATAATAAAACTACACCAAAAAGTATAATAACCATTTGCAAAGCATCGGTATAGGCAACGCTAAACATACCGCCGGCTAGAGTAAAGCCTACACAAACAATAAAACCAATTAAAACACCCACTTCAAATTCAATTCCAAAAGTAGATGACATAACTGATCCCATTCCTACAAGCTGAACTGCAAAAAGTGGAATTAAGAACATAAGCCCAATAGTTAATGCAGGTAGTAAGGCCGCCCATTTGCCAAATCGCCTCTTAAAAAGCTCTGGAATGGTATATAGCTTTAACGATCGAATTGCAGAAGCTAATAAAACTGCCGCTAAAATGCCGAATAAAACATAACCGATATTCCAAGTGAGAAATGATAAACCTGTAGTAAAACCTCTCCCTGATGTTGCAATAATCGCAAAAGATCCAGTTGCAGTTGCCATAATGGTTCCGCAAATTGGAAAAAAACCCAAAGAACTTCCTGCGAGAGCATAATCATCAGCATCTTTAACTCTTTTTGAGAAAAAATAACCAACGCTAATAATGATAGTTAGGTAAGCAACAAGCCAATAAAAATACAAGAATCTTTCCTTAGTAGGTAACTAAAAAGTTGGATAGAGTGTTTGTGCTGATAAGATCGAGGGGCTTATCATCAATATAACTAATAATTTTTTCATCACTCCATGACTCATCTATTATTACTCAAATTGATCTGTTAATTGTAGTCGAAGCTCATCAAATTCTTTGAGCCAATTGCAGTGCCATAATTTTTTATGATTGGACGAAGCCCAACATCCATCTATTCCATTCACAATGCACTGCCTTATATCATCGATAGAAAAATTAAAATCTTCAATCAAGCTACGATAGCAATTTGTTGCATTCGTTAAATGTAATTCTGGATCATCAGTTGCCGGAATAATTCGCAATCCTGAGCGAAGCATTCTGCGCAACGGGTGATTGCTACGCCACTCAGGTGTGTTACCACCATATTTTTTCCAAAAATAGCTATTGCTTGGTACTACAGTAAAGAAAACTCCATTATCCCTACATCGTGCCGTAAGTTGCTCACTATCTAATACTGAATATCCATGATCAATCCGATCACATTGCAAAAGATCAAGCGCCGTCTCAAGGTTTCGCCAATGCATCTCCCATTCACAGCAATGTGCAGTTAAAAGGAGTCCAGCGTCCTTCGCAATTCGATAAGCCTTCCAAAAAATTTCAGGTGGCGCGTCGTGCTCCTTATAGTCCATTCCAATTCCAATGACCTCAGAATACGGATGATTGACTACGTCAGTAACCATCTCCACAGCATGCTCAGGACTTCTTTCCCGATTAATGCCCGGAATTAGTCGTGTAACGGTACCAAAATCCTGTTCCGCCTTAAAAAAACCGGCAATCAGCGACTCCGTCGCGTCGGTGTAAGGCATGGCTATTTCGCCTGGGTTCCACGTCAGCTCCTGATAGCGCACACCATTGTTACTTGATGACCGCCCTATCTCATAGGCGACGCGATATAAATCATCATGCTCTCGCATCAAGCTATAAAGCATTTCAAGTGCATAAATAGCCCCTTTTGACTTATTCACATCTCTTACAAAGTAATCTTCAATTTGTGAATAGCTAAGCCCACCATGATATTTAAGATTAAGTTCATACATGGTGTTAGGGCTTACACCACCCATAATATGGTAATGGATATCAACCTTTGGAATTCTTCTCAAGAACTCCTCTAATGAAAGCATCAAGGTCATAGTTATCTAGACATCCTAAAGAATTCTAAGTCTACGCAGAAGATAGTTAGTTTTGCGGTCACGGTGCGATATATAGCGTAAAACAAAAGACCATTCATCATATCTCTTCTTTACAATATCCTTAGCCTTAGAATCAACGCAGCTTAATCATTCTCAGCATCTAAGATCTTCCTCACTAGACCCTCAAGACTTGTTAGCCCATTCTCTTGACCATATTGCAGTGCAACATCGTTGTCAGCCCCCGCTAGACTCTTACTCAACGCAAGAAGCGCTCCAACTCGATTCGAGCTGCCGCAATGCAATAAAATTGGGCCATCGATTACTTCGATGATTTCATCCAATGTCTTGGCATTTTCAAAAGTAATACCATTACGTCCAATTGGTAAAGCAATATATTCCATCCCCAATTCGACAACAATGGCTTCTTCGTCCATACCGCGATCCTCACTCTTGGTTCGAAGGTCGATTACTGTGCTGTATCCCTCCTTAGCAAAAATCGCAAGTGCCACTTCATTTGGCTGCCCCGCAGCTGTAATACCATCTACTGGAGTAACAGTACCCGATCTAATGACCTCATTGAGATCAACTTTAGTGATCGCTATAGATAGTGAGTCTGTCGCAAAAACATTAGTTTAAATGATTGCTACAACAATGACTAGCTTTCTAAGCATTCCTATTCCCCTAATTCAATGAGATAAGTAATTTTGATACCAACTTAACATAGCAATACACTGTATCTATGAAGATATCTGCTATTGAGGAAAATGATTATGAGGCCGTATTGGCGCTTAACGCAGATTCAATGCCGCACATGAACCTAATTTCTGAAATCGAATTGCGGTGGTTTGTGAAGTACGCTGCTTTGGTCTGTGTTGCGAAAATTGGCGGCAGCCTGGTGGGCTTTCTTATCGGGCTACGCCCAGGGACCTCGTATGCCAGCCTAAACTACGAGTGGTTTTGCGAGAACCGCAAAGACTTCGCTTATGTGGATCGTGTCGCGGTGGCTGAGTCGGCGCGACGGAAAGGTATCGCCAACTCTCTCTACAAGTACTTCGCGGAGTCACAGGCGGGTGCCCCAGTCATGACATGCGAGATTAACATCCGTCCACCCAATCCTGGCTCGATGTTATTTCATAAACGCATGGGATTTCGTCAGATCGGATCACAAGAAACTGAACAGGGTAAGAAGGAAGTTGCCCTCATGGAGAAAACGCTTTGACCGCTAGCACTGAAGCCAATCGTGACTACGATATCATTGTACAAGGTGCGACCGGCTTCACGGGAACACTTGTCGCAGAATATCTGCTCCGAAAATACGGAGTAGACGGTGATCTTAAATGGGCACTAGCAGGTCGCAGCAAAAAAAGACTGCAACTGGTCAGAGATGATTTAGGACTGAACGCAAGTACGCTTGATCTTATCGTCGCTGACAGCTTTGATAAGGATGCATTGCGAAAAATGACGTCACGCACTTGCGTTGTTTTGACGGCCGTCGGTCCGTACGCACTTTATGGCGACGACCTCGTTGCAGCGTGCGTTGAAACTGGTACTCATTACTGTGATCTCGCAGGGGAAGTGCATTGGATTCAGAAGATGATCGACACTCATCAAGAGCAGGCATCGCAAAAGGGCGTGAAGATCGTTCACTGTTGCGGCTTCGATTCAGTACCCATGGATATCGGCGTATGGTTTCTTCAAGATGCTGCGCATGAGAAATACGGTGCGTATTGCAAGTCGATAAGCATGATGGTTAAAGCAACCAAGGGCACTGTAAGTGGTGGGACGCTGGCCAGCATGATGAATATCATTAAAGAGAGCCAAAAAGATCGCACAATCGCAC
>JAQWOA010000011.1 GCA_029246105.1 Woeseiaceae bacterium
TGATGATCAGGTTGATGATATTGCGAAGAGATTGGCTGCAGTTGTAGCAGATTCAGCAGCCTAATTAATCCGATCCATGTCTTGTATGCGTTGATTTGCCGAGGCAGCCTCGGTATCCTTGCGCGCCCTTTGAACTTGGAATTATAAATCTAATGCGTGATTTTCTTATTGCTGGAAATTGGAAGATGAATGGTAGCAATGCTACTAATGATGTTCTTGTCTCAAACATTGTTGATGGTATCCCTAATGGGGAAGGCTTTAAGTTGTTAGTTTGTCCACCATTTCCATATTTGATTTCGATCGCTAGTCAGGTATCCAATAGCGCGATTTCACTAGGAGCGCAAAATGTTTCCGAGCATGAGTCGGGTGCCTTTACTGGGGAAACTTCTGCCGCTATGTTAAAGGAGCTTGGCTGTGAATATGTCATTGTTGGGCACTCTGAGCGTAGAGCGATCTTCGGTGAAACTAGTGAGCAAGTTGCAGCTAAATATATTGCGGCTCAAAAAGCTGGAATTACACCTATTCTATGTGTTGGCGAAACACTTGAAGAACGTGAAGCGGGTGCGACAGAAGAGGTAGTTATTGGGCAGCTTGACGCTATTCTTGATGCCGCAGGTGTAGATTCGTTTGCATCAGCAGTAATTGCTTATGAGCCGGTTTGGGCGATAGGCACTGGAGTAACGGCAACACCAGGGCAAGCTCAAGATGTTCATCGACGCATTCGGATGCGATTGGTAAAGCATAATTCAGATTTGGCTGATTCGATTCAGATTCTTTATGGAGGTAGTATGAAGGGAGAAAATGCATCTGGATTACTGGCAATGCCGGACATCGATGGCGGCCTGATAGGTGGAGCATCATTAAAGGCGGATGATTTTCTGGCAATTGCTGCAGCTGCAGCTGTTGCAGGTCAGAAGAGTTAAAGCCTCAGAAGCGCTTAAAATTGAACGATTATTGAGAATCCAATGGATACTATTCAAAAAGCAGTACTTATCGGCCATACATTGATCGCATTACTGATCATTGTGCTCGTATTATTGCAGCGTGGCAAAGGCGCTGATGCTGGGGCAGCCTTCGGTGCTGGAGCTTCTGGTACTGTATTTGGCTCGCGCGGTTCAGGTAGTTTTTTCTCACGAGCAACTGCAATATGCGCTACAGTTTTTTTTATAACAAGCCTAACGCTCGCTTATTTAAGTAGCCAGAATTCGTCGACACCTAATAGCTTACTTGAAAAGACTTCAGCGACTGAGGAAGTGGTGACTTTAGATATTGACATGCCCGATATTGATTTAGATGCTGATGCGATAGACACGAACAATGATATGCCTGATCTAATCGAGATCGATGATGAATCAGAAGCCCCAAATCTAGAATAAGTAAGCTACCTAGCTGAATATTTAGCTACGTAGTAATTCAAAATACCGCTCTGGTGGTGGAATTGGTAGACACGCTGTCTTGAGGGGGCAGTGGCGCGAGCCGTGCGAGTTCAAGTCTCGCCCAGAGCACCAGCTATCGAAATTGGCCTGTTTGCATAAGATGTCTTGCCGGCCAATTTTTTTTGTGTCCTATAAGTACATTTAACGATATCAAAAAAGGTGTATTCGGCCGTGTATTGGCGATACAATGCCGCGCTGTTGAAAGCAAAATCAGTCATAAAGTTCATAGGGCGCAACAGAGAATCATGTTACAAGAATATATTCCTATTCTAATCTTCCTTGGACTTGCTGCCGGGATCGGCTTGTTACTACTTGGACTTGGGTTTCTTATTGGTCATGGCGAAAAGGCTGATGAGAAATTATCTCCTTATGAATGCGGTTTCGAGCCTTTCAATGATTCGAGAATGAAGTTCGACGTCCGCTACTATCTGGTTGCCATTTTATTTATTATCTTTGATCTTGAAATTGCGTTTTTATTTCCATGGGCAGTCTCTCTGGATGTCGTCGGTAATTTCGGTTTATTGGCAATGCTGCTATTCCTTGCAATTCTCGTAGTTGGCTTTATTTACGAGTGGAAGAAAGGAGCACTCGAGTGGGATTAAGTAATGCCACTGATACCGCTGCGCCCGAAGGCGACGCTGCAGCAGCTGGCGGTAGTTTGCAGAAAAAAGGTTTTGTTGTTACCAGCGTTGACTCGGTAATGAACTGGGCGCGGACTGGTTCGCTGTGGCCGATGACCTTCGGTTTGGCCTGTTGCGCAGTTGAAATGATGCAGGCAGGCGCGTCGCGCTATGACCTCGATCGTTTCGGAATTATTTTTCGCCCCAGCCCTCGCCAATCCGATTGTATGATTGTAGCCGGAACTCTGACCAATAAAATGGCGCCAGCGCTACGCAAGGTTTACGACCAAATGCCTGAGCCACGTTGGGTTGTTTCGATGGGCTCATGTGCTAACGGCGGCGGCTACTATCACTATTCGTATGCTGTCGTTCGCGGATGTGATCGAATAGTTCCAGTAGATGTATACGTCCCAGGCTGCCCTCCGACAGCTGAGGCTTTGATTTATGGCCTCATCCAGCTGCAGAGAAAGATTCGTCGCACCTCTACGATCGCCAGATAATATGAGTGACCAAAACGAAAAAATGGCGAACAAGATTGAAGCTCGGTTTGGCGATCAGATTATTCGGGTTCCATCAACGTGTCATGAGCTAACTTACGAATTAAATAAGGATGATCTCCTGGAGGTTGCCACGGCCCTGCGTAACGAAGCTGATTTTGGGTTTGAAATGTTAATCGATGTTTGCGGTCTAGATTATCTTCATTACGGGCATACTGAATGGGAGACAAAGAGTGCTTCTGGAACTGGATTTAGTCGCGGAGTTAAGCGTAAGTCAGTCATTTTAGACGAGGCTGATGAATTTGATCCTAAGCGATTTGCAGTCGTTTATCATTTATTGTCCATTCAGAATAATATTCGTCTTCGACTAAGGGTTTATGCTGGCATTACAAACCCTCCGATCGTGAAGTCTGTGGTAGATATTTGGAATGGTGCTAATTGGTTTGAGCGAGAAGCATTCGATCTTTTTGGAATAATATTTGAAGGGCATCCAGATCTTCGTCGAATCCTGACTGATTATGGTTTCATTGGGCATCCTTTTCGTAAAGATTTTCCTGTTATGGGAAATGTTGAGGTCAGCTATGACACCGAACAGGGCCGAGTTATGTATAAGCCAGTAAGTATCGAACCTCGGACATTAGTTCCTCGTACGATTCGTGACGATAATCGATATTCAACTGACCTCAAGGATGCGAATTAAAGATGGCTGAGATTCAAAGCTATACAATGAATTTCGGTCCGCAGCATCCAGCAGCACATGGTGTTTTGCGCCTGGTTCTTGAGATCGAGGGTGAGACTATTCAAAGGGCCGATCCTCACGTCGGCCTGCTACATCGTGGTACTGAGAAGCTCGCTGAGACGAAGCCGTTCAATCAAAGCATCGGCTATATGGACCGTCTCGATTACGTTTCAATGATGTGCAATGAACATGGCTACGTCCTTGCGATTGAGAAGTTACTCGGCGTAGAAGTGCCGATTCGAGCTCAGTACATCCGTGTTATGTTTGATGAAATCACGAGAATTCTCAATCACCTAATGTGGTTGGGTGCACACGGTCTCGATATTGGCGCGATGACTATGTTCTTGTATTGCTTCCGTGAGCGTGAAGACCTGATGGACTGCTATGAGGCGGTGTCCGGAACTCGCATGCACGCGACCTATTATCGGCCTGGCGGTGTCTATCGGGATCTACCGGACTCGATGCCAAAATATGCGGAATCAAAATTTCGCAGCAAGAAAGAGCTCGATCGTATGAACTCTGTTCGCGCTGGTTCATTGCTCGACTTTATTGAAGATTTCACGAATCGTTTTCCAAAATGTGTCGATGAATATGAGACCCTGCTCACGGACAATCGAATCTGGAAGCAACGTACAGTAAACATCGCCGTAGTGTCTCCAGAGCGTGCAATGCAATTGGGCTTTACTGGCCCAATGCTGCGCGGTTCAGGCATCGAATGGGACCTTCGAAAGAAGCAACCTTATGAAATATATAACCTGGTAGATTTCGACATACCGGTGGGAGTAAATGGTGATTGCTACGATCGCTATTTGGTACGCGTCGAGGAAATGCGACAGTCAAATCGGATCGTAAAACAATGTATCGACTGGTTACGTGACAATCCCGGCCCTGTCATTACAGAAGATCACAAAATAACACCGCCAACCCGAGTTGAGATGAAAGATGACATGGAATCACTTATTCATCACTTCAAGTTATTTACCGAAGGTTATTGTGTGCCTGAAGGTGAATCTTACGCGGCTATTGAGCACCCAAAAGGCGAGTTCGGTGTCTATATCGTTTCGGACGGTGCCAATAAACCGTATCGCGTAAAAATTCGTGCGCCAGGCTTTGCACACTTATCGTCCATGTCAGAAATGGTCGAAGGCCATATGCTTGCTGATGTTGTTGCCGTTATTGGCACGCAAGACATCGTTTTTGGCGAGGTTGACCGATGAGTTACGAGCTTTCTTCTCATGTAAAAGATGAAATCGAAAACTGGAAGGCCCGTTTCCCAGTGGATAAGCAGCGATCAGCGATTATTAGTGCCTTGCATGTGGTGCAGCATGAAAATCATGGATTCGTTACAGCAGAGCAGATGAATGCTATTGCGGAGTATCTTGAGTTGCCAACGATTCAGGTCTACGAAGTGGCAACGTTTTATTCGATGTTCCAGACCAGAGAAGTGGGACGCAATGAAGTAGCAATCTGCACTAACGTTTCTTGCATGTTGCGCGGTGCTGACGATTTAGTTGAACATGTTGAAAGTAGACTGGGTGTTAAAAACGGCGAGAGTACGGATGATGGACGCATTTTCCTCAAGCAAGAGGAAGAGTGTATTGCTGCCTGCTGTGGTGCGCCGGCGATGATGGTAAACCACAAGTATTATGAAAACCTAACGAAAGAGCAGGTTGATGAAATCTTGGATGGACTCGACTGATGGCTTATGAGCAAAACCTCGTTTGTTTCAATACATTTGGTCAGGACAAATCTTGGTCGATAGAGACCTACGAAAAGAATGATGGTTACAAGGCCTGGCGCAAAATCATTGCGGGCAAAATGACCCCAGCGCAGATTATTGATGAGGTTAAAGCATCTGGTTTGCGTGGTCGCGGTGGTGCTGGCTTCCCAACGGGTCTTAAATGGAGTTTCATGCCGAAGGGCAGTGATATTCAAAAATACCTTGTTGTTAATTCGGACGAAAGCGAACCCGGGACTTGCCATGATCGTGAAGTTCTTCGATACAACCCGCATGCGCTTATTGAAGGCATGGCTATTGCTGCCTATGCGATGGGCGCGACGGTCGCTTACAACTATGTGCGCGGTGAGTTTCTAGATGAGCCGTTCCCGCGTTTTGAGGCGGCAGTCAAAGAAGCCTATGATGCTGGCTTACTCGGTAAAAACATTCAGAGTAAGGGTATCGATGTCGATATTCACGGTTTTATTGGTGCGGGCGCCTATATCTGCGGTGAAGAAACGGCATTACTTGAGTCGCTGGAAGGTAAACAAGGGCGCCCACGGTTTAAACCACCATTCCCTGCCAACTTTGGTCTGTACGGCAAACCAACAACTATTAACAACACGCAAAGTATCGCCAGTGTCCCCTCGATTATTCGTAATGGTGCCACCTGGTTTGCAAGTCTAGGTCCTGAGGGGTCCGGTGGCACTGCGCAATTTTCCGTGTCTGGGCATGTAGAAAAGCCAGGTAATTATGAGCTACCAATGGGCGTACCTTTTAAGGTCTTGCTTGAGGATATTTGTGGCGGCGTCTGGAAAGGGCAAAAGCTAAAAGCCGTCATTCCCGGTGGCTCATCATGCAAGGTTTTACCCGCCGAAATCATTATGGATTGCACGATGGACTATACATCGTTACAGGAGGCCGGTTCATCGTTTGGTACGGGTGCAGTGATGGTTATGGACGATACGACCTGCATGGTTAAAGTGCTGCGACGAATATCACGCTTCTATATGGCTGAGTCTTGTGGACAGTGTACGCCATGCAGAGAAGGCACTGGCTGGTTATATCGCATGCTAACGAGGATCGTTGAAGGTAAGGGCGAAGAGGCTGACCTCGAGAAGCTCGTTGATGTTGCTAATAAGATCGAAGGGCATACAATTTGTGCGTTGGGCGATGCGGCAGCATGGCCAGTGCAAAGTTTCCTCGATCACTATCATCACGAGTTTGAATACATGATTCGAAATAACGGTCGAAGCATAGTTGATGATCTGACCGAGGCTGCTGCATAAACACCATGAGTGATGATATCGTAAACATCGAAGTTGATGGCAGGCCAGTCAAAGCTCGCAGTGGCCAAATGGTCATTGAGGTGACTGACAACATCAGCGCGTATGTGCCGCGTTTTTGCTATCACGGAAAACTAAGCATCGCGGCAAACTGTCGTATGTGTCTTGTCGACATTGAAGGTGCACCAAAACCTATTCCTGCTTGTGCTCAGCCGGTCAATGAGGGCATGAAAGTCTTTACCAAGTCTCCGCGAGCGATTGCTGCTCAGAAAGCAACGATGGAATTTCTGTTGATCAATCATCCATTGGATTGTCCGATCTGTGATCAGGGTGGAGAATGCGAACTGCAGGATTTGGCGATGGGCTACGGACGAGATATATCTCGTTATAACAATGGCAAGCGTGTCGTTAAAGATAAAGATATTGGCCCTCTGGTGTCCACCGACATGACTCGATGCATTCATTGCACTCGCTGCGTGCGTTTTGGTGAAGAGATACAAGGTAATCCGCAGCTTGGAACAGTTGGGCGTGGTGAAGATGTCAAAATTTCAACTTATGTCGAGCAAAATATTGACCACGAATTGTCAGCGAATATTATCGATCTATGTCCTGTTGGTGCATTGAATAACAAGCCTTATCGTTACAGCGCTCGTGCCTGGGAAATGACACAGCATGCAGCCGTGTCTCCGCATGATTGTGCCGGATCAAATCTTTACGCCCACGTATTACGTGGAACCATTAAGCGTGTTGTTCCTCGCGACAACGAATTAATTAATGAAGCCTGGATCTCAGATCGAGATCGTTTTAGTTACGAAGCGATCTATAGTTCTGATCGCCTTATCGCGCCCCAAATTAAAGAAAGCGGCGCATGGAGAACCATTGAGTGGAGTGATGCCCTTGCGCGCGCTGCAGATGTCTTGAGTTCCGTAAATAGTAATAAGTTGGGTTTGATTTGTTCGTCTTCTTCTACTGTTGAAGA